>NZ_JBEZUT010000099.1:0-26527 GCF_040636595.1 Kitasatospora sp. NPDC036755 | reverse complement strand
GGGTCCCCGGGCGCGATGCCCGCGGGGCCGTCGCGGTGCGCCGCGACGGCCCTGCGGACCCGCCTCCCCCGCCCTCGTCATCGGCGCCGCCCCAGGCGGGCACCTCCGAGGACCAGGGCGACGACGAAGAGCACCGCGCCGATGACGAGCAGCCACAGCAGGCCCTTCACCAGTGCCCCGACGAAGCCGAACACCACGGCGATGAGCAGGATGAACAGGAACAGGGCCACGACGGCTCCTCCCTTCTCGGTCGTTGCGTTCGACGGACGTCGCGTTCGGCGGTCAAGGCGCCGCTCAGCCGTCGTGCTTCAAGGCGCCCTTGACGCGGTCTGCCACGGCCTGAGCGGCTCCCTTGACGCCTTCGACCGCCTGCTTGGCCTTCGCCTCGGCCCGGTCGGCCTGGCCTTCGCCCTTCAGCTCCTGGTCGCCGGTCAGGTCGCCCAGTTTCTCCTTCGCCTTCCCGACCGTCTCCTGCACCTTGTTCGAAGGCTCACCCATGGCTTCCTCGCTTCGCTTGTCCGATATGCGGATCAATCCGCCGGTTTTCGACGTTTGCCCGCCCCTGCGCTTCCCATGCGCCGATTCGGGGGCGATCTTCGGAAGCCGCGACCAGGCGGCTCCGGTCACGGCGGGTGCACGGGAGACCGGGGCCCGGCCGGACGGCCACGGGCGCGCCGACCCGTTCCGGCCCCACCCGCCCACGGCGGACGCCTCCGTACCGCACCGTCCGAACGCCGGACGCACCGCCGTCGGGCACCGCCCCCCCTCACGCGGCGGCATCGGCCCGTCGCCCCGAACGGCCGGCCCGAGGGGTACCGGCGGTCCGGCCGGACGGCCGACCCGCCCCGGGCACCCGGCGCCAGGCGCGGGCGGCCAGGACGCCGGAGCCCAGGGCGACGGCGCCGAGTGCGGCGGAGGCCGCGGTGAGACCCAGGGCGGCGCCGAGCCAGCCGGCCAGGGGGTAGGTGAGCAGCCAGCAGCCGTGGGAGAGGGAGAACTGGGCCGCGAAGACCGCCGGAAGGTCCTCCCTGGCCACCGAGTCGCGCAGCACCCGGCCGGTGGGGGTGAGGATCAGCGAGCCGACCGCGCCGAAGGCGGCCCAGACGGCGAGCAGCGCGGGCCAGCGCCAGCCGGCCGGCCCGGCGGCGGTGAGCGCGGCGAGCAGGGCGAGGAGTCCGACGATGCCGAAGGCCGCCGGGAGCATGACGGCCCGGTCCGGCACCCGTTCCAGCACCCGGGGCAGCAGCAGCGCCACGGCCATCGACCCGGCTCCGTAGGCACCGAGCGCGATCGGGACGTCGGTGGCGGCGCGGCCGAGCTGGTCGCGGACGTAGACGACGGTGTTGACGATCACCATGGCGCCGGCGGCGGCCGCCGCGAGGTCCAGGGCGAGCATCGCCCGCAGCCGGGGCACCGCGAGGAACAGCCGGGTGCCCCGGGCGGACCTGGCGAGGACTCCCCCGGCCGCCCCCGCCCCCTCGGTCCCCGCCCCCTCGGTCCGCGCCCCTTCGGCCCCCGCCCGCTCGGCCCCGGCCCGGTCGCGGGGGAACGGCTTGGGCAGGACGGCGGAGAGCACCAGTGCGGCGGAGCCGAGGAACCCGGCGGCGGTGCCCCAGAACAGCCAGTTGTAGCTGATCAGCGCCAACAGGGCCGCGGCGAGCACCGGGCTGACCAGGCTCTCGGTGTCATAGGCGAGCCGGGACAGCGACAGGGCCCGGGTGTACTCGCGCTCCTCGGGCAGCACCTCGGGGATCACCGACTGGAAGGCCGGGGTGAAGGCGGCCGAGGCGGACTGCAGGACGAAGATCAGCGCGTAGACCTGCCACACCTCGGTGACGAAGGGCAGGGTGAGGGCCACCGCGGCCCGGACGAGGTCGGAGGCGGCCATCAGCCTCCGGCGCGGGATGCGGTGGGCCAGCGCTCCGACCACCGGGGCGATGCCGACGTACGCCAGCATCTTGATCGCCAGGGCGGTGCCGAGCACCGATCCGGCTCCCGCTCCGGCGAGGTCGTACGCGAGGAGGCCCAGCGCCACCGTGGCGAGGCCGGTGCCCACCAGGGCGACGATCTGGGCGGCGAACAGGTGCAGATAGGTGCGGTTGCGCAGCACGGACAGCATGACGGGACCCCGCTCGGACTGGGCGCGGCAGGACGACACGACCAGGATAAGTCAACATGTGCGCGCATGTGCACATGTTGACTCGAAAAGGACCCGCACCCCGGAGGGTACGGGCCGGAACTCGTCGGAACGGGCCGTCCGGCGACTCCTCGGGGGCGGGGCCGCTCAGTCGTGCGGCGGGAGCTCGCCGATCTGGTGGTCGGCGGCACTCAGCGCCTCGTCGACCAGCCTGCGCAGATGGCCGTGGCGCAGCGCGTACACGACGCGCCGGCCGTCCTTGCGGGCCGTGACCAGGCCCGCCAGCCGGAGCTTGGAGAGGTGCTGGCTGACCGAGGTCCGGGGGGCTCCGGTCGCCTCGGTGAGCGTGGTCACGTCGGCCTCACCGGCGCTCAACCGCTGGAGCAGGGCCAGCCGGGTGCGGTCCGCGAGCAGCGCCAGGATGCCGGCCGCGGCCTCCAGCCGCTCGTCGTCCCGTTGCTCCTGCGCAGGGTGTGCACCTGATATCCGAAGGCTGCCGCTCATGGCGACATCGTAGGGCCCCGGGCCCGACCTGCCGAAGCGCGGCCGCACCGGCCCCGGCACGACCGGGCCGGAGGAGCCGCCGTGGACTCCTCCGGCCCGGTCGTCACACCGTGGCTGTCACCTCACGCGTTCAGGCCCCAGAGGTAGCCGGGTACGGGGGTGTAGCGGCCGTACGGGCGCCAGTCGTCGCCCGGCGGGCAGGGGGTGGGCGGGCACGGCGGCGGCGGGCACTCCTGGCTGTCCTCGACCGTGATCGCCACGCACGGGCAGTCCTCGGTCAGCTCGACCGTGGTCACCGCGGATTGCGGCAGCTGGTAGCCGACGGGTGCGGAGACCTCCTGCCAGTAGTACGTCCCCAACGGCAGGTTGTCGGCGGAACAGACACCCGTCGCCGGGGTCACGCACGGCGCGCCGACGGCGGTGTCCGGGTTCGCCCCGGTCGTCTGCAGCCCCGGCACGCCGTTGGTCTCGTGCCACAGCTGGAACGTCGCACCCGCCAGCGGCTTTCCGGTGTCGGCGTCGACCTTGGTGACGGAGGTGGAGCCATTCGGAGCGGCCGTCTTCACGTCCTTGACGGTCACCTGGACGTTCGGCCGGGCGGCGTCCAGCACTACGGTCGTCACCCCCGGCTGCGGCAGGTCATACCCGGGAGGCGCCTGGGTCTCCTGCCAGTAGTACGTCCCCAGCGGCAGGTTGTCGGCGGAACAGACACCCGTCGCCGGCGTCACACAGGGCGAGCCCACGGCGGTGTCCGGGTTCGCCCCGGTCGTCTGCAGCCCCGGCACCCCGTTGCTCTCGTGCCACAGCTGGAAGACCCCGCCCGCCAGCGGCTGCCCCGTGACGGAGTCGACCTTGGTGACGGTGGTGGAGCCGGTCGGAGCGGTCGTCTTCGCGTCCCTGACGGTGACCTGGATGTTCTGCCCGTCGGTGTCGAGCACCACGGTCTCCACCGCCGGCTGCGGCAGGTCGTACCCGGGCGGGGCGGCCGTCTCCTGCCAGTAGTACGTCCCCAGCGGCAGGCCGTCCGCGACGCAGGCGCCCGACGCGGGGGTGACGCAGGCGGAGCCGACGGCGGTGTCGGGGTTGGCCCCGGTCGTCTGCAGCCCCGCGACGCCGTTGCTCTCGCGCCACAGCTGGAACGTCGCACCCGCCAGCGGCTGCCCGGTGACGGAGTCGACCTTGGTGACGGTGGTGGCTCCGGTGGGAGCGGTGGTCCGGGCGTCGGTCACGGTGACCGCGACGTTCTGCCCGTTGGTGTCCAACAGTACGGTGGTGACGTTGAGTTCGGGCAGGTCGTACCCGGGCGGGGCGGCCGTCTCCTGCCAGTAGTAGGTGCCCAGCGGCAGGCCGGTCGCGGAGCAGACACCCGACGCCGGGGTCACGCACGGCGACCCGACGGCGGTGTCCGGGTTCGCCCCCGTCGTCTGCAACCCGGCGACCCCGTTGCTCTCACGCCACAGCTGGAACGTCGCACCGGCCAGCGGCTGCGAGGTGGCGGAGTCGGTCTTCGTCACACTGGTCGACCCGGTCGGGGCGGCGGTCTCGGTGTCGGCGACGGTGACCGGGGCGTCCTGCCCGTTGGTGTTCAGCACGACGGTGGTGACGTTGAGTTCGGGCAGGTCGTACCCGGGCGGGGCGGCCGTCTCCTGCCAGTAGTAGGTGCCCAGCGGCAGGCCGGTCGCGGAGCAGACACCCGACGCCGGGGTCACGCACGGCGACCCGACGGCGGTGTCCGGGTTCGCCCCGGTCGTCTGCAACCCGGCGACCCCGTTGCTCTCACGCCACAGCTGGAACGTCGCACCGGCCAGCGGCTGCGAGGTGGCGGAGTCGGTCTTCGTCACGCTGGTCGACCCGGTCTCGACGACCGGGCTCCGGGCGTCCCCGACGGTGACCGGGACGTTCTGCCCGTCGGTGTCGAGCACCACCGTCGTCACGGCGGGCTGCGGGAGGTCGTAGCCGGGTGGGGCCTGGGTCTCCTCCCAGTAGTAGGTGCCCAGCGGGAGGTCGGCGGCGGAGCAGAGGCCGTTCCTCGCGGTGGTGCAGGGGGCGCCCACCTTGGTGTCCGGGGTGGTCCCGGTGGTCTGCAGGCCCGCCACGCCGTTGGTCTCGCGCCACAGCTGGAAGACCGCGCCCGCCAGGGTCTGGCCGGTGGCGGAGTCGGTCTTCGTCACGCTGGTGGAGCCGGTGGGGGCCGGCGGGTTGCCGCAGTCCGGGAGGTCGCCGTTGAAGGGGTAGGCGTGGAACTCGGTGCCGGTCGTGCCGCCACCGGAGTTGTGCAGCAGCGAGCCGGTGGTGAAGAACCGTCCGTTCAGGCCGGGCAGGCCCATGGTGGCGGTGCTGGCCGGGTTGCCGACCAGTACGCTGCCCTGGAACTGGCCCGATCCCACGAGGCTGACGGTGGTCGCGGTGGGGAAGTTCCACAGCAGCCGCTCGCGCAACTGGTTCCACGGGTCGGTGTCGGCGAGGCTGCCGCTGTACGTGTTGATGGTGCGGGCGGCGCCGGTGAGGTTGACGAGCACGGTCGCGTTGGCGGGGATCCCGGCGAAGACGATGCCCTGGGTGGAGCCGCCGCGCCCGACGAGGTCGAAGTCGACGTTGAAGACCTGGAGGGCGGAGGTGCCGTCGCCGGTGAACAGGGTCTGGTACCCCTGGTTGACGGCGGTTCCGGTGGCGGGCCGGGGTGTGCCGACGCCGGCGTAGCAGGTGCTCGCGGTCTGCAGTTCGCCGCGCAGCGGTGTGTAGGCGGCCACGGCCTGCGGGTCCTGGATCTTCGTGCCGGTGATGGTGCCGGTGGCCGTGCCCGCGTAGCGGACGACGCCGCCTTCGGCGAGGAGGTTCTGCCCGGGGGCCACGGTGACGTTGCCGCCGGCGGTGAGGAAGTCGGCCCCGTCCGGCGGCGGCACGCGGGAGCCGACGCCGACGATGCCGATGTTGTACACGGAGCTGACTCCGGCGGCCTTGCTCATGTCGAAGTTGCCGAGGGTCACGACGTGCCCCTCGGCCTCCGCGGCCGATTCCCGGACGCTGAAGTCTCCGCCGACGAAGATGTTCACGCCGGCGTCGCGGCCGGCGAAGGGGCCGTTGTTGACCGGTGGGAACGTGGCCGGACAGTCCGCGCCCAGGCAGGGCCCGAGGCCGCCCGGGAGGCCGGCCGCCTGGGCGGCCGTCGGTGCGACGAGCGACATGCCGAAGGGGACGAGCGTCAGGGCCAGGGCGGTGCCCACCGCCCTGCCGAATCGGCGTCTCCAGGTGAGGGTCGTCACCGGATCCTGACTGGGCTTCACCGCAGTCCTTTCATCATATGAATGTAAGAGGGGCCCTCGGAGTGTGCTCAACCGGGACCCCGCGCAGCGGTGACGCGCCGACGGTTTCCTCCGTCCGCCGCACCAGGTGCACCCGATCGGAGGCACCGGCCTCGGCGGCGGCCGTCCGGCAGGGTCTCCCGGCCCCTGATTGGGGCCCTCCGGCCCTGACGCGCCGTCAGTGGAGGCCCCCATCCTGGACGCGTCGGGGCCCGTCCCGCCGTCTCGCCCGAACGACACCACGAGTCCCCGGAGGACCCGCATGTTCTGCTTCCAGTGCGAACAGACCGACCGCACCGGCGCCACCCCCGGCTGCGCCGGTCCGCTCGGCAACTGCGGCAAGGATTCCCCCACTTCGGACCTCCAGGACCTGCTGATCCACGCGGTCAAGGGCATCTCCCAGTACGCCGCGAAGGCCCGCGCCCTCGGCGACCCGGACGACGAGGCCACCGCCTTCGTCCTCTACGCGGTCTTCACCACGCTCACCAACGTCAACTTCAACCCCACCCGCTTCGCCGCCCTGATCCAGCTGGCCGTCGGCGTCCGCAACCGGGCCCGGGACCGGTACGAGCGGGCCGCGCGCGCCGCCGGACAGGAACCGGAGACCCTCACCGGACCGGCCGCCTGGACCCCGGGGGCGGACCCGGCCGCGCTGGTGGGCCAGGCTCCCGGCGTCCGGGTGGACATCGGGCTCCCCCTGGTCGGGCCGGAGGTGGTCGGGCTCCGCTCGCTGCACCTCTACGCGCTCAAGGGCATCTGCGCCTACGCCCACCACGCCGACGTGCTCGGCCGCCGCAGCGCCGAGGTCCTCGGCGGCGTCGAGGAGGCCCTCGCCTACCTGGCCGGCGAGCCGACCGACCCCGCCGAGCTGCTGGAGCGCGCCGTCGGCCTCGGGCGGCTGAACCTCGCGGCCATCGAACTGCTCGACGCCGCCAACACCGGCACCTACGGCCCCCAGCAGCCCACCGCCGTCCGCACCACCCCCGTCGCCGGGAAGGCCATCCTGGTCAGCGGCCACGACCTGCGGGACCTGGAGGCCGTCCTGGTGCAGACCCGGGACCAGGGCATCAACGTCTACACCCACGGCGAGATGCTGCCCGCGCACGCCTACCCGCTGCTCAAGGCCCACCCGCACCTGGCCGGCAACTACGGCGGCGCCTGGCAGGACCAGCAGCAGGAGTTCGCCGCCTTCCCCGGCCCGATCCTGATGACCTCCAACTGCGTCATCGAACCGCACGTCAGCTACCGCCGCCGGATCTTCACCGCCGGACCGGTCGGCTGGCCCGGGGTCCGGCACCTCGCCGACCACGACTTCCGCCCGCTGATCCAGGCCGCCCACGCCCTGCCGGGGTTCCCGGAGACCGCGGCCGAGGAGGAGGCCGTCACCGTCGGCTTCGGCCGGGACGCCGTGCTCGCCGTCGCCGACCAGATCGTCCACGCGGTCCGGCAGGGCGACATCCGGCACTTCTTCCTGATCGGCGGCTGCGACGGCCCCACCCCCGGACGCGACTACTTCACCGACTTCGCGCTCGGCGCGCCCCGGGACACCGTGGTGCTCACCCTCGGCTGCGCCAAGTACCGCTTCAACCGGCACGACTTCGGCGAGATCGCGGGCCTGCCCCGGCTGCTCGACCTCGGCCAGTGCAACGACACCTACTCCGCCATCCGGATCGCCACCGCGCTCGCCGACGCCTTCGCGTGCGAGGTCGACGACCTGCCGCTCACCCTGGCACTGTCCTGGACCGAGCAGAAGGCCGTCGCGGTGCTGCTCACCCTGCTCGCGCTGGGCATCCGCACCATCCACCTCGGCCCCTCGCTGCCCGGCTTCCTGACCCCGGCCCTGGTGGACGAGCTGGTCAGGCGGTTCGACTTGCGGGTGATCGGCGACCCGGCGGCCGACCTGGCCGCCGCCCTCGAACGGCCGGCACCGTGAGCACGGACGGCACCGTGAGCACGGCCGGCACCGTGAGCACGGCCGGCCCGGGGGAGGCCGCCGGCACCCACCCGGTCGCCCTCACCACCAGGGACGGCGGCCGGCTGGAGTTCGACTGCGCCCCCGGCCGCAGCGTCCTGGAGGCCGCGGCGCGGGCCGGCGCCACCCTGCCGGCTTCCTGCCGCCGGGGCACCTGCGGCTCCTGCCACGCCACGGTCACCGACGGCCCGTACGACCTGGGCCCGCACAGCGAGCAGGCCCTCCCGCCGGGCGACCGCGAACGCGGCGAGGTCCTGCTCTGCCGCACCTTTCCGTGCGGGCCGCTGACGGCCGCACTGCCGTACGAGCGGTCCCGCATCCTGTACGGCGACATCCCGGCCCGCGAGGCCGTCGTCACGGCGGTGGACCGGGTCACCTCGGACACCGTGCGGCTGGAGCTGAGCCTCGACGACCCGGACTGCCAGTTCGACCCGGGCCGGTTCATGGAGCTCCAGGCCCCGGGCAGCGAGGTGAGGCGCGCCTACTCCCTCGCCAACACCGGCAACTGGGAGGGCCGGCTGGAGTTCTACGTCCGGCTGCGGGAGGGCGGGCACTTCTCCTCGTACCTCGCCGACCGGGCCCGCCCGGGCGACCGGCTCACCGCGCACGGCCCGCAGGGCGCCTTCGGCCTGCACGAGACCGGCCTGCGGCCGCGCTGGTTCGTGGCCGGCGGCACCGGCCTGGCCCCGCTGCTGGCGATGGTCCGCCGGATGGCCGAGTGGCAGGACCCGCAGCCGGCCCGGCTGTTCCTCGGTGTCAACGAGCCGCAGGACGTCTTCGGGCGCGAGGAACTCGACGCCATGGCAGTCGAGTTGCCCGGCTTCCGGTACGAGGTCTGCGTCCGGAAGCCGGGCCCCGGCTGGTCCGGGCCGACCGGCACCCCGGCGGACCTGCTGGCCGCCGCCCTGCCCGAACTCGGCGGCACCGCACCGGACCTGTACGTCTGCGGACCGCCGCCCCTGGTGGACGCGGTGCTGCACACCGCCGCCCTGCACGGGGTGCCGCCCGAGCAGGTGCACCGGGAGCGCTTCCTGGCCACCTGACCGGCATGCCCCCGGCCCCTGCGGCCGCCGCCGAGCACGTCGGCGGCGGCCCGCCGCTACCGCGAACTGCCCTCCGGGGCCTGCGCGTTGTACTCGGCGAGGGTCTCCCGAGTGAAGCCGAAGAACCAGGTGGCCAGGAAGCCCGCGACGTACCCGGTCAGCAACCCGCCGCCGTACACGGCCGCACTCGCGAGCAGCCCGTGCGGGCCGGCCAGCAGTGGGAAGAGCGCCCAGCCGGAGGGGCCGATCGCGGTGGAGCCCACCGCGTCGCCGAGCTGGCCGGCCACCCCGACGAAGGCGCCGCCGGCCGCGCCGCCGACGCAGGCGGTCACGAACGGGCGCCCCAGCGGCAGGGTGACGCCGTAGACCAGGGGCTCGCCCACGCCGAGCAGGCCGGCCGGGAGGGCGGACCTGATGGTGGCCCGGATCGAGGCGTTGTGGCGCAGCCGAAGGTAGACGGCCACCGCGCAACCGACCTGCCCCGCACCGGCCATGGCGAGGATCGGCAGCAGGACGGTGGAGCCCTGCTGCTGGATCAGGGTGGTGTGGATCGGGATCAGCGCCTGGTGCAGGCCGAGCATCACCAGCGGCAGGAAGAGGCCGCCGAGCACCAGCCCGGCGAGCAGGCCGCCGTGGGCGAGCAGCCAGGTGGCGGCGTGGCCGATGCCGGTGGAGACCTCCCCCGCGAGGAACATCAGGCCGTACAGCGCGGCCAGCCCGCCGAGCAGGACGGTGACCGTGGGGGTGACCAGGACGTCCAGGGCGGCGGGCACCAGCCTGCGCGTCCAGCGCTCCAGGTGGACGGCCAGCAGGGCGGCGCCGAGTGCGCCGACCACGCTGCCCTGCCCGGGGGTGAGGTGGTGGCCGAAGGCCTCCACCTTGGCGACCCCGGCGTAGACGACGACGCCGGCCACCGCCCCGCCGAGCACCGGGGTGCCGCCGAACTCCTTCGCCGTGTTGTAGCCGACGAAGACGGCGATCAGGGACATGAACCCGGAGGAGACCGGGCCCAGGGCGGTGACCAGCGCCGGCGCCCAGCCGAGGTTGGCGAGGGCCCCGGCGAGGCCGGCGACGATCCCGCAGCCGATCAGGGCGGGGATCAGCGGGACGAAGATGTTCGCGATCCGGCGCAGCGCCAGTTTCACCGGGGTCGCGTTGCGCGCCCGGGCCCGCGCCCGAAGGCCTTCGCCACGCCCGGCGAGGTCCTCGGCGGTGGGGGCGGCGCCCGGTCCGGCCCGTCCGCCCGCTCCCTTCACGCCGTCCGGTTCCGCTCCGTCCGCCCGTTCCCCGCCGTCCGCTCGGGCCGGTTCGGCCTCCAGGAGGCGGCGCAGCTGCGCGGTGACCCCGGCGACGGCGGCGGGGCCGAGCACGATCTGGTAGGTGTCGTCCTCGACCGTGCCCAGGACCGCCGGCAGCGCCCGGAGCGCCTCGGTGTCCACCGGGGAGCGGTCCGCCAGGCCCAGCCGCAGCCGGGTCATGCAGTGGGCGACCGAGCGGATGTTGGCGGCGCCACCGACGAGCGGCAGGATCGCCTCGGCCACGGAGCGGTTCTTCTCGTCCGACATGCCGGGGGACGTACCCGGCCGCTCCCCCGGCTCAACCGCCGCTGTGCGCCGCGGTCCTGAGCCGGGCCACCGTCCGCGGGGCGGCGCCGGGGCCGTCCGCCCGGTCCGGGAGCGGGTCGTCCTCGGCTCCCGTGCCGCGCACCCGGTGCACGTAGCGGTCGATCAGGTGGCGCAGCACGGTGACGGTGGTGACGACGTCCGGTTCGGGGACGCCGTCCAGGGCGCCGGCGAGTCCGGCGATGTTGGCCTGTTTCAGGCGGTCCAGCAGTTCCCGCCCGTCGGGGGTGATGGCCACCTGGCGGGCCCTGCGGTCCTGGGCGTCCAGGCTGCGTTCCACCAGTTGCTGGCCCTGGAGGCGGTCGATCTGGCGGGTGACGTGCGAGGGTTTGACCATCAGGCGGTCGGCCAGGTCGCTCACCCGGCTGGCTCCCGCGCACTCGGCGAGCGCGCGCAGCAGGTAGACGTCCGAGCGGGCGGCGGTGATGCCGGCCCGGGCGGTGCGGCGCTCGTGCTCCTGCGAGCGCGTCAGCAGGTAGGCCAGCGTGGCGAGTACGTCCTCCAGGCCGTCCAGCCCGTCCGTGCCCTCCGGCGCGGGGGCGGTGGTCCGGTCGTCTCCGGC
Organism: Kitasatospora sp. NPDC036755; assembly: GCF_040636595.1. Lineage (NCBI taxonomy): Bacteria > Bacillati > Actinomycetota > Actinomycetes > Kitasatosporales > Streptomycetaceae > Kitasatospora > Kitasatospora sp. NPDC036755. Next base: position 15,385 of record NZ_JBEZUT010000099.1, on the reverse strand, counting down.
GTCTTCTTCGTCCGACATGGAGGAACTGTAGCGATCCGGTTCGAACGGCGGCCGGTGCGGAGAGTCACAGCCTGGTTTCGGACAGATTCGACGGACGTCCGGCACGCCCTTTCGCCACCACGGAACGCGAGTTAGCGTGACGTTCAGTTAGTTGCTTTGGGCACGTAAATACGCCCGGCCTCCATCGAGAAGGGGATTCACCGATGGCCACCGCCGAGAAGACCCCGCGGTTCTCCCACCCCGCCGCCCGCGGCACCTGCCCGTTCGACCCGCCGCCCGCCTACGACCAGGCCCGGCAGGAGGAGCCCGTCAGCCGCGTCACCCTGTGGGACGGCTCCACGAGCTGGATGGTCACCCGCCACGAGGACATCAAGGCCGTCCTCTCCGACGGCCGGTTCAGCTCCGACTCCACCCGGCCCGGCTTCCCGTTCATCAGCGCGGGCGCCCGCCAGCTGAACAACGGCCGGCCGACCATCATCCGGATGGACGCCCCCGAGCACACCCACTTCCGCCGGATGCTGACCGGCGAGTTCATGATCAAGAAGGTCCAGGCGCTGCGCCCCGAGGTCCAGCGGATCGCCGACGACCTGCTCGACCGGATGACCGACGGACGCTCCGAGGCCGACCTGGTCCGCGAGTTCGCCCTGCCGCTGCCGTCCCTGGTCATCTGCCTGCTGCTCGGCGTCCCCTACCAGGACCACGACTTCTTCCAGGAGTGCAGCCGCGTCCTGCTGCGCCGCGACTCCACCGCCGAGGCCGTCGCCGACGCCCAGGCACAACTCGTCGACTACCTGGTCCGGCTCACCGAGAGCAAGCGCACCCGGCCCGACGACGGCATCCTCAGCCGCCTCGTGGAACGCGGCGAGCTGAGCACCGAGGAGATCGGCGGGATGGGCCGGCTGCTGCTGATCGCCGGACACGAGACCACCGCGAACATGACCGCGCTCTCCGTGCTCGCCCTGCTGCGCAACCCCGACCAGCTCCACCACCTGCGCGAGCACCCCGAAGCCGTGCCCGGCGCGGTCGAGGAGCTGCTGCGCTACCTGACCATCGTGCACTCCGGCCTGACCCGGGTCGCCACCGAGCCCGTCGAGCTGGGCGGCGCGCGGATCGAGCCGGGCGACGGCGTCATCTGCATGGTCAACACCGCCAACCGGGACGAGAAGGAGTTCCCGGACGGCGACGAACTCGACCTCACCCGCGACGCCCGCCGCCACCTGGCCTTCGGCTTCGGCATCCACCAGTGCCTCGGACAGCCGCTCGCCCGGCTGGAGTTGCAGATCGCGCTGGCCACCATCCTGCGCAGACTGCCCGAACTGCGCCTGGCCGTACCGTTCGAGGAGGTCCGCTTCCGCGGCGAGATGCTCATCTACGGCGTCCACGAGCTGCCGATCTCCTGGTGACCTGCCCCCAGGAGCCCCCCACACACCAACCCACCGACTCTGCACCGTCGTTCGAAGCAGATCGAACCGTCAGAGATGTTCCGAAGGGAAGACCATGCTCGTCCGGATCGACCAGGACAAGTGCTGCGGCGCGGGTCACTGCGTGCTCGCCGCCCCCGACGTCTTCGACCAGCGCGAGGAGGACGGCATCGTCGTCCTGCTCGACGCCGAACCGCCCGCCGAACTCCACCAGGCCGTCCGGGACGCCGCCGCGGTCTGCCCCGCCACGGCCATCCACCTGGACCAGGGGTGACCGCGCTGCAGGACGTGGTCGTGGTCGGCGCCGGCGCGGCCGGACTGCACGCCGCCGAGGCGCTGCGCCGCGCCGGCTACGACGGCCGCCTCACCCTGATCGGGGCCGAGCCGGAGGCGCCGTACGACCGGCCGCCGCTGTCCAAGCACCTGCTCGGCGGGGAGTGGCAGCCCGACCGCCTGGCCCTGCGCGGCCCCGAGGCGCTGGAGGAGCTCCGGCTCGACCTGCGCCTCGGGGTCCGGGCCGAGCGGCTGGACCGCCGGGAGCGGGCGGTCCGGCTCTCCGACGGCCGGCGGGTGCGCGGCGACGCCGTCGTCGTGGCCACCGGGGTCCGTCCGCGCCGGCTCCCCGGCGCCGACGCCCCGCTGCCCGGCGCGCACGTCCTGCGCACCCTCGCCGACGCCCTCGCCCTGCGCGAGGAACTGCGCTCCGGCGTACGGCTGTTGGTGGTCGGCGGCGGACTGCTCGGCGCCGAGGCGGCGGCCACCGCCGTCGGGCTCGGCGCCGAGGTGACCTGGCTGACCTCCACCGCCACGCCGCTGGCCGCCGTCCTGGGCACCGAGACGGCCGCGCTGCTGGCCGGCCTGCACCGCGAGCACGGGGTGCGCCTGCACCGGGGCACCGCCACCGCGCTGCTGGACCACAACGGCCGGGCCGCCGGCGTACGGCTGGACGACGGCACCGACCTGGCGGCCGACGCCGTGCTGATGGCCGTCGGATGCGAGCCGGCCACCGAGTGGCTGGCCGGCAGCGGCGTCCCGCTGGACGACGGCGTGGTATGCGACGCCTACTGCTCGGCCGGCCCCGGCGTCTGGGCCGCCGGGGACGCCGCCTCCTGGCCCGACCCGCGCACCGGCCGCCACCGGCGCGTCGAACAGCGCACCAACGCCACCGAGCAGGCCGTACAGGCGGCCCGGAACCTGCTGGCCGGCCCGGACGGCGTCCGGCAGGCCTACCAGCCGGTCCCGTACCTGTGGACCGACCAGTACGGGCTGCGGGTCCAGGCCTTCGGCCGGCCCGGCGGCGCCGAGCGCTTCGAGGTGGTCGACGGCAGCTTGGAGGAACGCGGCTACGCCGCCGTCTGCGTGCGCGACGGCGTGGTCACCGGCGCGGTGGGGATCGCCGCCGCCCGGGCGCTGCGCGGGCTGCGCGCCCACGTGGCGGCGCACGACCCGTGGCCGCTCGAACCGGCCTGAGGCGCCTGCTCCGAGGACCGTCCCCGCCCGCCGCCGCGCCCGCCAACCGGGCGAGGCGGCGGGCGGCGCGGCATGGTGCGCGGGCCTCGGGACGGCGGCGCCCGGAGACTGGTGGCCCGCAGCCGGCCAGGGGAGAACACACATGGACGACCGCAGCCGCCGAACCGCCCCGGTGCCCGCGGCCCCCGCCCCGGGCCCGGGGGTGGGCGGCCGGGCCGGAGTCCTGGGCACCGCGCTGGCCGCCGTACTCGCCTTCTCCCTCTCCACCGGCTCGTGGCAGTGGTTCTCCGGCTACATCGGGCTGACCCTCCTCGCGGTGGTCCTCTCCTCCACCCACCCGCCGACCCGGGCGGCGGACGCCGGGGCCGGCTTCCTCCGGAGCCTCGCCGCCTACGCCATGGTCATCGGCCTCGCCGTCGCCCTCACCCTGGCCCCCGCGATGCAGCGCTGGCCCTGGCTCTTCCCGATGCCGCACACCCGCGACGAGTGCCCCCACCTGGGCGACTACGCGCGGTGGCAGGCCCGGGCCGCCCTCGGCGACCAGGCCGGCCACGACGGCCCCGCACTCGCCGCCGCCCAGGCCCAGCAGGCCGGACGCGCGGTCGCCGACTGCCTGGCCGCCACCACGACGCTCTGGCTGCCGGTCTACGCCCTGGGCGCCGCCCTGCTGACCGCGGCCGCCGTCCTGCTGACGGACCGGACCCGCACCCGGCGGCAGCCGTCCGCGGCCGCCGAGAACTGACGGGCCGCGCCCGCCCGGCCACGGCGCGCTCCCGCGCACGCCGCGCCGCTCCCCCGAGCCCCGGCAGCGCCCTGGCACCGGAACACCCCTCGGACTATCGTTAGTTGGCGGAAGCTATCGAAATCCCACTCCGACCCGACGGCCCCGGGGCCAGGCCGGGTCCGGGCCAGGCCAGGGCGGGCCGAAGGGGCCGGCAGGAGGCAGCGGTGGCGACAGGACTCTCCGGCGGCGGCAGGACCGGGCGGCCGCGCCCGGCCCGTACCGGCGTGGAGCCGGACCACCCCCGGTACAAGTGGGTGGCACTGTCCAACACCACGCTCGGCACCCTGATCGCCACCATCAACGCGTCGATCGTGCTGATCTCGCTGCCCGCGATCTTCAACGGCATCGGCCTGGACCCGCTCCGCCCGGGCAACGTCAGCTACCTGCTGTGGATGCTGATGGGCTACATGCTGGTCACCGCCGTCCTGGTGGTCACCCTCGGCCGGCTCGGCGACATCCACGGCCGGGTGCGGATCTACAACGCCGGCTTCCTGATCTTCACCCTCACCTCGGTGGCGCTCTCCCTCGATCCGCTGCACGGCGGGCCGGGGGCGCTGTGGCTGATCGGCTGGCGGGTCGTACAGGCGGTCGGCGGCTCGATGCTGATGGCCAACTCGGCGGCGATCATCACCGACGCCTTCCCGGCCCACCGGCGCGGCACGGCGCTCGGCGTCAACATCGTCGCGGGCATCGCCGGTTCCTTCATCGGCCTGGTCCTCGGCGGGCTGCTGGCCGAGTGGAACTGGCGCTCGATCTTCTGGGTCAACGTGCCGATCGGCCTGCTCGGCACCGTCTGGGCCTACCGGTCGCTGCGCGACACCGGGGTGCGCAAGCCGGCCCGGATCGACTGGTGGGGCAACGTCACCTTCGCCGTCGGCCTGACCGCCCTGCTCGCCGCGATCACCTACGGCATCCAGCCGTACGGCGGCCACACCATGGGCTGGACCAGCCCCTGGGTGCTGGCCGGGCTGTTCGGCGGGGTGGCGCTGCTCGCCGTCTTCTGCCTGGTCGAGTCCCGGACCGCCGAGCCGATGTTCCCGCTCTCGCTCTTCCGCGACCCGGTCTTCGCCGGTGGCAACGCCGCCACCCTGCTCGGCTCGATCGCCCGCGGCGGGCTGCAGTTCATGCTGATCATCTGGCTCCAGGGGATCTGGCTCCCGCTGCACGGCTACGACTACGCCGACACCCCCCTGTGGGCCGGCATCTACCTCGTCCCGCTGACCGTCGGATTCCTGGCCGCCGGGCCGGTCGCCGGCTACCTCTCGGACCGCGCCGGGGCCCGGCTCTTCGCCGCCGGCGGCCTGGTGGTGATGGCGCTCTCCTTCGCCGGGCTGCTCCTGCTGCCCACCGACTTCGGCTACCCGTGGTTCGCCGTGCTGGTCTTCCTCAACGGCCTGGGCGGCGGCCTGTTCGCCGCCCCCAACACCTCGCTGATCATGTCCAGCGTGCCGGCCGCCGCCCGCGGAGCCGCCTCCGGCATGCGGGCCACCTTCCAGAACGCCGGCATGGTGCTGTCGATCGGGGTCTTCTTCTCCCTGATGGTGGCCGGCCTGGCCGGCTCGCTGCCGCACACCCTCACCGCGGGACTGACCGCCCAGGGCGTGCCCGCCGACGACGCCCACGCCGTCGCCTCGCTGCCGCCGGTGGGCACCCTGTTCGCGGCCTTCCTCGGCTACAACCCGATCCAGCAGCTCCTGGGCCCGCACGTGCTCGGCCGACTGCCACCGGACAACGCCCGCACGCTGACCGGCCGGGAGTTCTTCCCCCAGTTGATCTCGGGGCCCTTCCACGACGGGCTGGTGGTGGTGTTCTGGCTGGCCATCGCGATGTCGCTGGTGGCCGCGGCCGCCTCGCTGGTCCGCGAACGGCCCGCCGCCGCACCCACCGCGACGCCGGCCCCGCCCGCCGCACCCGTCACCGGAACCACGGACGGCGGCGGAACGACGGACGGCGGCGGAACGCCGACCACCCGGACGACGCCCGCCGGAGCGACGGCCGCGACCGAGCGGCGGCCGACCACCGCCACCCCGCCGACGAAGGAGCACGGGCCGTGACCGCGGACGGCATCGGGCTGTCCGCCGAGTCCGTGGTCCGGCTCCGCCTGGCGATCGGCCGGCTCAACCGCCAACTGGTCCGCGCCTCCGGCGACCAGGACCTCACCGCGGCCCAGCTCTCCGCCCTGGCCCGGGTGGAGCAGCACGGGCCGCTGCGCCTCGGCGAACTCGCCGCCCGCGAGGGGGTGGCGGTGCCCTCCATGGTCCGCACCGTCGCCCCGCTGGTCGCCGACGGTCTGGTCGCCAAGACTCCCGACCCCGAGGACGGACGCTCCCAGCTGCTCGCCCCCACCCCGCTCGGGCACGACACCCTCTCCCGGATCCGCCGCGAGCGCACCGCCCTGCTGGCCCGCCGCAGCGCCCGGCTCACCCCCGCCCAGTGCCGGGACCTGGAGGCGGCCCTCCCCCTCCTGGAACTGCTCCTGGAGGAACCCGACACCCCCTGACCCCACCCGGGAAGGGCCCGCGCGCCCGGAAGCGCCCCCGGCCGGGCCCCGCCGGAGCGTGTCCGGTCCGCCGCGGTCGGGCCTTCGGGTCAGGCGGGCCAGGGCGTCGAGGTCTCGACACCGGTGGTGTAGTCGACCCCGGGCACGTCCCAGCCGTACAGCTGCCGGAACTGGCCGTAGAACCAGGCGGAGCCGGCCGGGTCGGCGGCCAGCGCGGCCGCCGGGTCGGCCCACAGCTCCCGTACCCGGTCCTGCACGGCGGGGTCGAGCTCCCAGCCGTCCAGGCGGATGCGGCCCTGCTCGTCCAGGGTGAGCTCCTTCGCGCCGGTCAGCTGCTCCCACAGGTCCACGGCCTGGTCGTCGGTCGTGCGCCAGCCCTCCTCGCCGAGGACGGTGCGCAGCAGCGAGGTGTAGAGGGCGATGGAGGGGATGGCGGTGGACGCCTGGGTGACGGCCGCGCCGGCGACGACGGTGAACGCCCGGCCGCGGTCGGCGAGCAGCCCGGTCCGCAGCCGGTGGGCGGTGGCCTCCAGGTGCTCCTTGGCCGCGCCGATCGTGCCCTGCCGGTAGACCGGCGCGGTGATCTCGGAGCCGACGTAGGACAGCGCCACGGTGGTGAAGCCGGGGGCGAGCAGGTCCGCGTCGGCCAGCGCCCGCACCCACAGCTGCCAGTCCTCGCCGCCCATCACCTTGACGGTCGCCGCCTGCTCGGCCTCGTCGGCCGGGGTGAGGTCGACGGTGCCGATCCGCGGGGTGCCGTCCTCGAAGAGCAGCGACGGCGAGGTGTAGGGGGCGCCGATCGGCTTGATCACCGAGTGGTGGACCTCGCCGGTGGCCGGGTCGGTGCGCCGGGGCGAGGCGAGCGAGTAGACGAGGTGGTCGACGGGGCCGTAGCGCTCGGCGAGGAGCTCGAGGACCTCGGCGCGGGTGGCGTCCGCGTAGGCGTCGGCGTTGACGAAGGTGATGTCGCCGCCGTCCTGTTCGACCAGGGCGGCGGTCGTGGCGGTGCGGTACCAGCCGGCGGTGGCGGTGCGGCGCTCGGTGGCGGCGGCCTCGTAGGCGACGCCGACGCCCCGGATGCCCTGGCGGCGCAGCCCGGCGAGCAGCAGGGCCTGGCCGTAGCCGGCGCTGGCGCCGAGGACCAGGACGACGGGGGCCCGGCCGACCGGGGCCGCGGGCTCGATGCGCCGCCACTGGCGGTCGACGGTGGCGGCGCTGCCGGCCGGGTGGGAGTTGACGATCAGGTAGCCCCGCTGCTTGGGGGTGATCTGCTGGATGCTCACGCGGTGGCGCCCTCTCCGATCCGGAGATCGTGATCATGGTGTCGGTCGTCCGGAGCCTATCCGCGCCGAAGGGCACCACCGTTGCCACGCCGCCACGGAAGTCGCGGCCCGCGCTTGTCGGAGGTCGTCATTGCGGAAGGGTCCCGCTTCGGCTATCCGGTGGGGTGCCCCGCCCGCCCGCGGGTGTCGGCGGCCGCCGGGCGGCTCGCCGGCGCCGGGCCGAACAGCCTTACCGCATCGGAGAGTTGTGGAGATTCGGTGCCCGTCGACTGCATACCGGGACACCGGGTAGGCGCCGGACAGGGACACCGGCCCGCCCGGGACCGGCCCCACGGCCACAGGAGGGTCGTTCGATGCAGATGCCCGTCCACCCGATGCCCGTCACCTTCCCCGACAGCCCGATGCCCGACGTCCCCGTCGTCGCGGAGCTGCGGTTCGACCCCGAGCTGCCCTACGCTGCTTGCCTGGCGTTCCCGCTGACGCCCTGCACCTGCGTACCGGCCGAGCCCCAGGTGTGCTGGTACTTCAGCCGCGAGCTGCTGAACGAGGGACGGCACGCCCCGGCCGGGAGCGGCGACGTCCGGGTGAGCCCCGGGCCCGAGGGCGAGGTCCTGATCACCCTGCGCGGGCCCGACGGCGCGCAGGCCGTGCTGAGCGCGCCGGACGGGGAGGTCGCGGCGTTCCTGTCGGACTCCTTCCTGCTGGTGCCCGCCGGCGCGGAGTCCGAGCACCTCGACGTGGACACCGCGCTCGCCCTGCTGCTCGCGGAGGACTGAACCGCCGACGACCGGCCCGCGCCCCACGGCGGCCACGCCCGTTCCGCCGTTGGAGTGCTCCGTCCCCGCCCGCCGTGGCAGGCACGGCGCTCGACCGCCCCGCGCGCCGCGCGGCCCACTAGGTTCCTGCCGTGGACGAAACCAGGGCTTCGAACGGGCGCGAGCCGTCCGCCGGCGAGCGCGTCGTGACCCGCCTGGACGGGCGGCTGCCGCTCACCGAGGCGGGCCGGGAGCTGCTGCGCAAGGTCTTCCCGGACCACTGGTCCTTCCTGCTCGGCGAACTCGCGCTGTACAGCTTCGTGGTGCTGCTGGTGACCGGCGTCTACCTGACGTTCTTCTTCCGCCCGAGCATGAACGAGGTCCTCTACCAGGGCGCCTACCTCCCGCTGAGCGGCGTCCGGGTGTCCGAGGCGTACGCGTCGACCCTGCGGATCAGCTTCGAGGTGCGGGGCGGGCTGATGGTCCGCCAGATCCACCACTGGTCGGCGCTGCTGTTCGCCTCGGCGATCGGGGTGCACCTGCTGCGGGTGTTCTTCACCGGGGCGTTCCGCCGCCCGCGCGAGCTCAACTGGGTGATCGGGGTGACACTCTTCAACCTGGCGCTGCTGGAGGGGTTCTCCGGCTACTCGCTGCCCGACGACACCCTCTCCGGCACCGGCCTGCGGATCGCCGAGGGCGTGCTGCTCTCGGTGCCGCTGGTCGGCAGCTACCTCACCCTGTTCGCCTTCGGCGGCCAGTTCCCCGGGCAGGACGTCATCCCCCGGCTGTTCACCGTGCACGTCCTGCTGGTTCCCGGCCTGCTGCTGGCCCTGGTCGGGGCGCACCTGACGCTGGTGGTGGTGCTGAAGCACACCCACTGGGCCGCGCCCGGCCGCACCAACCGCAACGTGGTGGGGATGCCCTTCTTCCCCCAGTTCCTGACCCGCACCGTGGGCCTGACGTTCACGGTCGGCGGCGTGATGGCGCTCTCCGCCTTCCTCGCCGAGGTCAACCCGATCTGGCGGTACGGGTCCTACCGCCCCGACGTCGTGGGGACGGGCGCCCAGCCGGACTGGTACATCGGCTTCATCGAGGGGGCGCTGCGGCTGATGCCGGCCGCGGAGACCAGGGTGCTCGGGCACACCGTGTCCTGGAACGTGTTCCTGCCCGCCCTGGTGGTGCCCGGCCTGCTGTTCGCCGCGCTGTACGCCTACCCCTTCGTCGAACGGTGGCTCGACCCCGGCACCGGCGAGCACCACCTGTGCGACCGGCCGCGCAACCGGCCGACCCGCACCGCGCTGGGCGTCGCCGGGATCACCTTCTACGCGGTGCTGCTGATCGCGGGCGGCAACGACGTGATCGCGTACGCCTTCGAACTCTCCGTCAACGCGCTCACGGTGGCGCTGCGGACGGCCGTGATCGTGCTGCCGCCGGCGGCCTTCCTGCTCACCCGGTGGCTCTGCCTGGCCCTGCAGGCCCGGGACCGCGCCCGGCTGCTGGACGGCGACGAGACCGGCCGGATCGACCAGTCGCTCGACGGCGGCTTCTCCGGCCACCGCCGCCCGGTGCCGGAGGCCGAGCGGTACGTGCTGCTGGCGCGCGCCGCGACGGAGCCGGTCACCGCACCGCCGGGGGCGCCCCGGCACCGGCGGGCGCGCGCCGCGGCGAGTTCCTGGTTCCACCGCGACCTGGTCGAACTGCCTTCCACCGAGCGGGAGTCGGAGCGGATGACGGCCGTCCTCACCGCTCCGGCCCACCCCGCCGCCCCGGCCGGCCGGGAGGCCGCGCCCGCCCCGGGCGGTCCGCTGCGGCGGCTGCTGCGCCGGCTCAGCCCGCTCCGTGGTCGCGGTACTGGAAGATGAAGCCGGCGACGGCGAGCGCGAGCACCAGGGCGCCGACCACGATCAGCCACCGGGCGAACACCAGCCCCAGTGCGAAGACCGTCACGCCGACCGCCGCGAGGACCGGGTAGCCGCTGCGGGCCGGGAAGAACCCCACCGGGCCGGCGGCCTCCGCGATCTCGGCCTCCCCGCGGTCCTGCGCCCGGCCGCCGCCCAGCCGCTGGTGCTGGACGAACCAGAACAGCGCGACCAGTCCGGACATCAGGAACGCCACCGTCAGGATCGCCTTGCCGGCCGGCTCCCGGGCCCAGAAGCCGTAGACCAGCCCGGTCACCGCGAAGAACGCCGTCATCACGGCGAACAGCCACCCCTCCGCCTTCACCGCCCGCTCCCCCGCTCGCCGGTACGGCCCTGGGGCACGCCGGCGCCGCCGCCCGACGCCTCCTCCGGCGGTACCTCCGGGTGGTGCAGGTCGAAGGCCGGCGACTCGGAGCGGATCCGGGGCAGCGCAAGGAAGTTGTGTGCCGGCGGCGGGCTGGAGGTGGCCCACTCCAGCGACCGGCCCCAGCCCCACGGGTCGTCCTCGGTGACCTTCCGGCCGTACCTGGTGGTCCGCCAGACGTTGTAGAAGAACGGCAGGTTGGAGACCCCGAGCAGGAACGAGCCGATCGAGGCGCACACGTTCAGGGCGGTGAAGTGGTCCACCGCCAGGTAGCTCGCGTAGCGGCGCGGCATCCCCTGGGCACCCAGCCAGTGCATCACCAGGAAGGTCGTCTGGAACCCGACGAACAGGATCCAGAAGTGCGCCTTCCCGAGCCGCTCGTCGAGCATCTTCCCGGTGAGCTTCGGCCACCAGAAGTAGAAGCCGCCGAAGGTGGCGAAGACGACCGTGCCGAACAGCACGTAGTGCAGGTGGGCCACCACGAAGTAGCTGTCGGTCACGTGGAAGTCGATCGGCGGCGCGGCCAGCAGCACCCCGCTCAGCCCGCCGAACAGGAAGGTCACCATGAAGCCGATCGACCAGAGCATCGGCGTCTCGAACGACAGCGAGCCGTTCCACATCGTCCCGACCCAGTTGAAGAACTTCACCCCGGTGGGCACCGCGATCAGGAAGGACATCATCGAGAAGAACGGCAGCAGCACCTGGCCGGTGGCGAACATGTGGTGCGCCCACACCGACATGGACAGCGCGGTGATGGAGACCGTCGCGCCGATCATCCCGTAGTAGCCGAACAGCGGTTTGCGGCTGAACACCGGGATGATCTCGCTGACGATGCCGAAGAACGGGATCGCGACGATGTAGACCTCCGGGTGGCCGAAGAACCAGAACAGGTGCTGCCACAGCAGCGCCCCGCCGTTCGCCGCGTCGAAGGCGTGCGCGCCGAACTTGCGGTCCGCCTCCAGGCAGAGCAGCGCGGCGGTCAGCACCGGGAAGGCCAGCAGCACCATGACCGAGGTGAACAGCACGTTCCAGGTGAAGACCGGCATCCGGAACAGTGTCATGCCGGGCGCCCGCAGGCAGGTGACGGTGGTGATGAAGTTGACCGAGCCCAGGATGGTGCCGAGGCCGGCCACCACCAGGCCGAGCGCCCACAGGTCCCCGCCGGCCCCGGGCGAGAACACCGGGCCGTTCAGCGGCGCGTACGCGAACCAGCCGAACGCGGCCGCGCCCCCGGTGGTGAGGAAGCCGGCCAGCACCATCAGCCCGCCCAGCAGGAAGGCCCAGTAGGTGAAGGCGTTCAGCCGGGGGAAGGCGACGTCCGGTGCGCCGATCTGCAGCGGCATGATCGCGTTGGCGAACCCGGCGAAGGTCGGGGTGGCGAACAGCAGCAGCATGATCGTGCCGTGCATGGTGAACAGCTGGTTGTACCGCTCGTTCGACAGCAGCCCGGTGTCCGGGCCCATCAGCTGGGCCCGCATCAGCAGCGCGAGCACGCCCCCGACCAGGAAGAAGCCGAAGGCCGTCGCCAGGTACAGGTTCCCGATGACCTTGTGGTCCGTGGTGAACAGCCAGCGCAGCAGGGCACTGCCCTGCCGGACCCGCGCCCGGGTGCGGTCCTGCGCCCGGGGCGGCGCGGTGGACGACGCGCTCATGGAACCTCCGCAACGGAGCCGGTGACGCCCCCCGGTCGCGGCGCCGACCCCCTCCCCGGCCCGGCGGAGGGCCCGCCCTCGCACGCCATCGCCGACCCTAGCGGCGGCGGCCCGGACGGCCGGGGCGCCACGCGGTGCGTTCGACCGGGTGGCGCCGCGGCGGTCCGGGGGCGTCCCGGCTCAGCGCTCCAGCAGGTCCGGGACCACCTCGCGCAGACGGTCGGCACCGATCGCGCCGGCCCGCAGCAGGACCGGCACCTCGCCGGTGACGTCCACGATCGAGGAGGGCACGGCGGCCGCGGTCGGGCCGCCGTCGAGGTAGACGGCCACCGAGTCGCCGAGCATGCCCTGGGCGGCGTCGCAGTCCTGCGGCGAGTCGTGACCGGTCAGGTTGGCGCTGGAGACGGCCATCGGGCCGGTGGCGTCGAGCAGTTCGATGGCGACCGGGTGCGCGGGCATCCGCACCGCCACCGTCCCGTTGGTCTCGCCGAGGTCCAGCTCGACCGACTCCAGGTGGCGGGCGACGACGGTCAGCCCGCCCGGCCAGAACTCCTTGACCAGGTCCCGGGCGCGCTCCGTCACCTCGACCAGCCCGTCCAGCGCCTCCGGGGAGCCGACCAGCACCGGCGAGGGCATGTTCCGCCCCCGGCCCTTGGCGCGCAGCAGGCACTCGACGGCCTCCGGCGCGAAGGCGTCCGCGCCCACGCCGTACACGGTGTCCGTGGGCAGGACGACGAGCTCACCGCGGCGCACGGCGGCCACGGCCTCGCGCAGCCCGGCTGCGCGCTCGGACGGGTCAGAGCAGTCAAAACGACGAGTCATCAGGGGTCTCCACCGGCGGGCCGCCGGCCCGCCCCGTTCCTCCGGCCCGGCCACCTCTCCGGCCGGACACGACGTGGTCAGCCTACCCTTCCCCGGTCGGCGGCCCGGCCCCGGTGACCGCCGGGGGGGCTCCGCCGTCTCGGCCGCCCGGGTGGCGCGGGAGAGCGGCGCCGCACCGGGCCGTCCTCCCCGGGGGCGGGCGGTGCCGGGCGGACGTAGGTTGCGGACATGACCAGTGACGATACGGTCCCGCCCGTGGGAGTGCGCCCGGTGGACGAGGTGTTCGCCGCGATCGACAAGGTCAACCGGCGCCCGCGGCCCTGGAGCGGTTTCGAGCACGGCGTGCTCGGCGCCTACCGGTGGGCCGCCGGCGCCCAGGTCGCGGCCCCGGTGACCGCCGCCGCCACGGCCGGTGCCGTCGGCCCGTGCCGCGCCCAGCTGCTGGCCGAGTGCCAGGCCGCCGCCGTCCACCTCCGCCTGGTCCGCGCCCAGGGCTCGGACCACAGCTATGTGCTCGGCGTCCACCGGGCACTGGCCTGGCTCTGCGGACTGCACGAGGACCGGCCCTGAGCCGGGTCGGTCCGCAGCCGCGCCGGCCCGTCGCGTCGCGTCGAACGGCCGGCGCCCCGCGCTGAACGGGGGTCAGACAGGTCGGTATCAGTAGTAGTGACGGCGGCCGCCCACGGCGTGCCCCAGCATTCCGGCGGCCCACAGGACCAGACCGATGACGAGCAGCACGATGCCGATGGTCCACAGGATCGAGATCCCGGTGACGAAGCCGATGACGAGCAGGATGACGCCGAGGAGTATCACGGAGGCCTCCCAGGTCGAGAGGTGACTGTCGGCGGGGGCGGCCTCGCCGGTACCGGACGGGCCCGTCCCCGGGGAGCGGCCTTGCCGGCCCGCTCCGCTCCCCACGCGTCTACCGCGGCACGACCCTCGCAAACCGGTCGGCCGCTCCCCCGTCACCGGCGGTGGCGACCGCCCCGGCGGCGCGGCGGCGCGGCGACCCGGGGCACCGGCAGGAAGAGCCGGGCCAGCTCGCGGCCCAGGTTGACGCCGATGGCGAGGGCCATCGCCATGGCGCCGGCCCGCCCGATGCCGCTCAGCCCGACCTCGGGCTCGCCCCGGACGAAGGCGAGCATCCCGAAGTACAGCACCGAGCCCGGCAGCAGCGGCCCCAGCGCGGCGGTGATGTGCGGCAGCGCCGAGCTGCCCCGGCAGCGCGCCATGAGCTGGCCGGACAGGCCCACCAGCCCGGCCGCCAGGCCGGTGGCCAGGATCGGCTCGCCGCCCGCGTTCACCAGCACCCCGTACGTGGACCAGCCGGCCGCGCTGTTCAGCAGGACCGCCGGCAGCGTGGCCGGCTCGGTGTTCAGCAGGACCGCGAACGCCAGGGTGAGCAGCACCGCGGCGGCGAGTTGCAGCGGCGGGTTGACCGCCCCGGGCGGGCCGTTCTGGGCGGCGAGGTCGGCGCCGTTGTTGACGCCGACGTAGAGCACCGTCATCACCCCGATCACCACGCCGGCCATCAGGTACAGCGCTTCGAGCAGCCGGGCGGCGGCGGTGAGGTAGAAGCCCGTCAGACCGTCCTGGGCCGCCGCCACCATGGGCCACCCCGGCAGCACCGCGTACAGCCCGCCGGTGATCACCACCGAGCCCCGCAGGTGCAGCCCGTTGAACGACAGCAGGATGCCGATCACGGCGGCGGGCACCGCGGCCGCCACGAACTGGTAGAAGGCCGGGAAGTCGTGGCGCGCCACCAGCGCCGAGAACCGCTCGCCCATCAGCGCGGCGACCACGGCGCTGGTGAACACCAGCCAGGCCCGGGCGTCGGCCCGGCCGCCGATCAGCAGCGTGGCGGCCCCGGCCATCCCCGCGCAGGAGAGCACGAACAGCCGGCCGGAGTAGCGGCGGCTGTGCCGGCGGGCTGCCACCAGGCGGCCGTGCGCCTCCGGGACGGCCATCCCGCCCACGGTGATCTCGGTGACCAGCCGGAACACGGCGGCCAGCCGCGCGTAGTCGACGGCCGGGCGGCGGACCGAGCACTCGGCCGACAGCGAGGGTTCGGACGGGCCAGGCTGGTAGGAGATCGCCACCCGGGTGAAGGTGACCTGCGGGTCGCAGGGGTGGAGCCGGTAGGCGTGGACGACGGCGAGCATCGCGGCCTCGACGTCCTCCGCCGCCTCGCCGCTGGCCAGCAGCAGCTCGCCGACGAGCAGCGCGAGGTCCAGCACCCGCGCCGGCTCGACGCCCGTCGGGGGCTCCGCGCCGGCCCCCTCCGGCGCCGGCCGCCGGTCGGCCGTCGGGGTGCGCAGCACCTCGGCGGCCTTGATGTCCTTGACGAGCTTCTCCTGCGCCTCGGCCTCGGCCTGGATCACGACGGCCTTGCGGACGCGCTCGGCCTCCTCGGTG
>NZ_JBEZUT010000098.1:0-26598 GCF_040636595.1 Kitasatospora sp. NPDC036755 | reverse complement strand
GCGCCCGCCGCGCCCGAGCAGCGGCCCGAGGCCCCCGAGCGCACCCGGCTGCTGTTCCGGCACGGCGGCTGGCAGCCGGGCAGCGAGGAGGGCGTCCCGGCGGTGGCCGGCACCTGGGCCGAACTGCTGGTCCGGCTCAAGGACTACGCGCAGAGCGGCAAGGTGCAGCCGTACTTCGTCACGGCGCACCGCCACGACGCCCCGTGAGCCGTCCGCGCACGGACCGCGACGGCGCGGTCGGCGCCCCGTGACGCCCCGGCCGCCGGTCGCCCGCCAGGGCGCCGTCCGGTGGCGGGATCGCGGTGGCGGGCCGATGGTGGCGGTGTACCCCCGTCGTCCCGGCCGGGCCGTACCCCCACCGGGCCCGGGCCGGGGCGAGGTCCCGACCGCCCAGACCGTCCCGACCACCAGCGCCCTGACCGTCCCGACCACCAGACCGTCCCGACAGTCCCGACCACCACAGCCGGCCACCACCGCCTCCGGGAGGCCCAGCAATGCCCGTAGTCACCGATCCGTACCAGCCCGGCACCCCGTGCTGGGTCGACCTGATGGCGAGCGACCAGCAGGCCGCGCTCGACTTCTACCGCGACCTGTTCGGCTGGCAGGGCGAGGTCGGCCCGGCCGAGTTCGGCGGCTACGCCGTGTGCCTGCTCAACGGCCGGCCGGTCGCCGGGATCATGGCGCAGATGGCGCCCGAGGGGCAGCCGGCGCCGCCCGTCGCCTGGACCACCTACCTCGCCTCGGACGACGCCGACGCGGCCAAGGCGTCCATCACCGGGGCCGGCGGCACGGTCCTGTACGACCCGATGGACGTCGGCACGATCGGCCGGATGCTGGTCGCCGCCGACCCGACCGGCGCGGTGTTCGGGGTCTGGCAGGCGATGGACTTCATCGGCGCGGGCGTGGTCAACGAGCCCGGCGCGCTGGTCTGGAACGAGCTCAACACCGCGGACACCGGTACGGCCGGCCGCTTCTACCAGCCGGCCCTCGGGCTGCGCCCGGCCACCATCCAGGGCATGGACGGCTACTACTCGCTCAACGTCGCCGACCGCACGGTGGGCGGCATGCAGGCGATCCCCGGCTACCTGCCGCCCGGCACGCCCTCGCACTGGATGACGTACTTCTCGGTGGACAGCACCGACTCCACCGTGGACGCCCTGGTCAAGGCCGGCGGATCGGTGATCCAGCCGGCCTTCGACATGCAGTCCGGCCGGATGGCGGTGGTCCAGGACCCGCAGGGCGCGGCCTTCGCCGTCATCGAGTCGCCCGAGGCGCAGATGCCCGACTCGCCGTAGCCCCGGAGCCGCCACCGCCCGCCCGTCGCGGCCGGGTGGCCGGAAGCCGCCCTTCCCGCGACGCGCCGCCGGGAAATGGGCGGCTTCCCCCCGTTCCCGGGTAAGACTGCACCCATGCTGGGGCTACCGGACGACATCCGCGCTTTCCTCTTCGACCTCGACGGAGTGCTCACCCAGACCGCGAAGGTACACGCCGCGGCCTGGAAGGACACCTTCGACGCCTTCCTGCGCGCCGAAGCCGCCCGCACCGGCGGGCAGTTCGTCCCCTTCGACGCCGTCACCGACTACGACACCTACGTGGACGGCCGTCCGCGCCTGGACGGCACCCGCGCGTTCCTGCGCAGCCGGGGCGTCGAACTGCCCGAGGGCACCCCGGAGGACCCACCCAACTCCCGTACCGTGCAAGGGATCAGCCGGGCCAAGAACGACACCGTGCTGCGGCTGATCCGGGAGCGGGGCGTCCAGGCCTACCAGGGCTCGGTGGACTACGTGCACCGGCTGCGCGCGGCCGGGCTGCCCAGTGCCGTGGTCTCCTCCAGCGCCAACTGCCGCGACGTGCTGCGGGCGGCCGGCATCGAGGAACTGTTCGAGGTGATCGTGGACGGCAACGTCGCCGGGGCCGAGGGTCTGCCCGGCAAGCCCGCCCCCGACACCTACCTGTACGCCGCCCGCGCCCTCGGCGTCGAGCCGGCCCGTGCCGCGGTCTTCGAGGACGCGCTCGCCGGGGTCGCCTCCGGCCGGGCGGGCGGCTTCGGCGCGGTGGTCGGGGTGGACCGCACCGGCCAGGCCGCCGAACTGCGCCGGGACGGCGCCACCGTGGTCGTCCAGGACCTCTCCGAGCTCCTGGAGGGCGAGTGAGTCCCGAGTCCGGCTTCGCGATCGACCCCTGGCAGATCACCGAACACGGCCTGGACCTGGCCTCGATGGCCCGCGCCGAGTCCGTCTTCGCGCTCTCCAACGGGCACATCGGCCTGCGCGCCAACCTCGACGAGGGCGAGCCGCACGGCCTGCCCGGCACCTACCTCAACGGTGTATTCGAGCTGCGCCCGCTGCCGTACGGCGAGGGCGGCTACGGCTACCCGGAGTCCAGCCAGAGCGTCATCAACGTGACCAACGGCAAGATCATCCGGCTGCTGGTGGACGACGAGCCCTTCGACCTGCGCTACGGCGAACTCGTCAGCCACAAACGCTGGTTGGACTTCCGGGAGGGCCTGCTGCACCGCGAGGCCGAGTGGACCTCCCCGGCCGGGCGGACGATCAGGGTGCGCTCCTCCCGGCTGGTCTCGCTCACCCAGCGCGCCATCGCCGCCGTCGAGTACCGCGTCGAGGCGGTGGACGGCCCGGTGCGGATCGTGCTGCAGTCCGAGCTGGTCGCCAACGAACAGCTGCCCGGCGGCCCCGAAGGCGACCCGCGGGCCGCCGCCGTGCTGGAGGCGCCGCTGCTCCCCGAGGCGCACCACGCCAGCGGCACCAAGGCCGTCCTGGTGCACCGCACCCGCTACAGCGGCATCCGGGTCGCGGCCGGGATGGACCACATCATCGAGGGCCCGGAGAAGTCCGACACCGTCTCCGAGGCCGAGGCCGACCACTGCCGGATCAGCGTCACCACCGTGCTCAAGCCCGGACAGCGGCTGCGGCTCGCCAAGTTCATGGCCTACGGGTGGTCCGGCACCCGCTCGCTGCCCGCCGTGCGGGACCAGGTGGAGGCCGCGCTGACCGCCGCCCGGTACACCGGCTGGGACGGGCTGGTCGCCGAACAGGCCGACTTCCTCAAGGAGTTCTGGGAGACCAGCGACGTCGAGATCGAGGGCGACGTGGAGCTCCAGCAGGCCGTCCGGTTCGCCGTCTTCCACGTCCTGCAGGCCGGCGCCCGCAGCGAGGAGCGGGCCATCCCCGCCAAGGGGCTGACCGGGCCCGGCTACGACGGGCACAGCTTCTGGGACACCGAGACCTTCGTCCTGCCGGTGCTCACCTACTGCCTGCCCACCGCCGTCAACCAGGCCCTGCGCTGGCGGCACACCACGCTGCCGCTGGCCCGCGAACGGGCGGTCCAACTCGGCCTGTCCGGCGCGGTGTTCCCGTGGCGCACCATCCGCGGCGAGGAGTGCTCCGGGTACTGGCCGGCCGGCACCGCGGCCTTCCACATCGGCGCGGACATCGCCGCCGCCGTCGCCCGCTACGTCCGGGCCACCGGGGACGCGGAGTTCGAGCGCGAGTACGGTCTCGAACTGCTGGTCGAGACCGCCCGGATGTGGCGCTCGCTCGGCCACCACGACGTGGCCGGGAGGTTCCGCATCGAGGGCGTCACCGGCCCCGACGAGTACAGCGCCGTCGCGGACAACAACGTCTTCACCAACCTGATGGCGCAGACCAACCTGCGCGCCGCCGCCGAGGCCGCCGTCCGCCACCCCCACGAGGCCTCGCTGCTCGGCGTGGACACCGAGGAGACCGCGGCCTGGCGCGACGCGGCCGCCGCGATGTACATCCCGTACGACGAGGACCTCGGCGTCCACCCGCAGGCCGACGGCTTCACCCAGCACCAGGTCTGGGACTTCGAGCACACCCCGCCGGAGAACTACCCGCTGCTGCTGCACTACCCGTACTTCGACCTGTACCGCAAGCAGGTGGTCAAACAGTCCGACCTGGTGCTCGCCATGCAGGTCCGCGGCGACGCGTTCACCGACGAGCAGAAGGCTCGCAACTTCGCCTACTACGAGCGGCTGACCGTCCGGGACTCCTCGCTCTCCGCCTGCACCCAGGCCGTCATCGCGGCCGAGGTCGGCCAGCTCGACCTCGCCTACGACTACACCGCCGAAGCCGCCCTGATGGACCTGCACGACCTCGGCGGCAACACCCGCGACGGCCTGCACATGGCCTCGCTCGCCGGGGCCTGCATCGCCCTGGTGGCCGGCTTCGGCGGGCTGCGCGACCACAGCGAGACGCTCTCGTTCCGGCCCCGGCTGCCGTCCGGGCTGATGCGGCTGAGCTTCTCGCTGCTGGTGCGCGGGCACCTGCTCGGCGTGGAGATCACCCACGAGCGGACGACGTACACGCTGCGCCGCGGCGAGGTCCTCCACCTGTGGCACGACGGCGAGGCGGTGCAGGTCAAGTCCGGCTCCCCGGTCGCCCTGCCGACCACCGTCCCGCCCGCCCAGGAGCGGGTCGCCCAGCCCCCGGGCCGCGAGCCCGCCCGCCGCCAGCCCCAGGCCGGGCTCGTCGCGGGCAAGCTCGGCCAGCAGGACCACCTGGCGGCCGAGTAGCCGGCACTGCGCTCACTCCTTCGGCCCGCCCCGGCTGCGCCCGCGACCTCCCCGGCGGAGGGTGCAGGTGACCCGTGGCGACCGAAGGAGTGCAGCCGTGCCGAGCGTGGCCGAACAGATGGTGGAGGTGCTCCGGCAGGCCGGGGTGGAGCGGGTCTACGGCGTCGTCGGGGACAGCCTCAACCCCGTCGTGGACGCGATCCGCAGGGCCGACGGCATCAGCTGGGTGCACGTGCGCAACGAGGAGGCCGGCGCCTTCGCGGCCGCCGCCGAGGCCGAACTCTCCGGCCGGCTCGCGGTCTGCGCCGGCTCCTGCGGCCCCGGCAACACCCACCTCGTCCAGGGCCTGTACGACGCCCAGCGCAGCGGCCTGCCGGTGCTCGCGCTCGCCTCGCACATCCCGTCCGGGCAGATCGGCACCGGCTTCTTCCAGGAGACCCACCCCGAGCGGGTGTTCACCGACTGCAGCACCTGGTGCGAGATGCTCTCCACCCCCGCCCAGCTGCCCCGGCTGCTGCGGGTCGCCATCCAGCACGCGCTGGGCTCGCACGGGGTCTCGGTGCTGGCCTTCCCCGGGGACGTCGCCGCGCTGTCCGCCGCCGCCCCCACCGGCACCAGCCACTTCCTCACCGAGGAGGCCGTCGCCGCGCCGCCCTGGTCCCAGGTGCAGGAGCTGGCCCGGCTGCTCAACGCGGCCCGCAAGGTGGTCCTGTTCTGCGGCGCCGGGGTGCGCGGGGCGCACGCCGAGGTGATGGCGGCCGCGCGGGCCCTGAACGCCCCGGTCGGCCACTCCCTGCGCGGCAAGGAGTGGATCCAGTTCGACAACCCGTACGACGTGGGCATGAGCGGCCTGCTCGGCTACGGGGCCTGCCACGAGGCGCTGCACTCCGCCGACCTGGTGCTGATGCTCGGCACCGACTTCCCGTACGACTCCTTCCTGCCGCAGGCGCGCACCGTGCAGGTCGACCACGACGCCACCCGGCTCGGCCGCCGCACCCCGCTCGAACTGGCCGTCCACGGCGACGTGGCCGCCACCCTGCGGGCCGTGCTGCCACTGCTGGACGCCAAGCCCGACCGCGCGTTCCTGGACGGGATGCTGCGCAAGCACTGCCGGTCGCTGGAGGACGTGATCGGCGCGTACACCCGGGACATCGAGAAGCACCTGCCGATCCACCCCGAGTACGTCGCCTCGGTGCTGGACGAGGTGGCCGCCGAGGACGCGGTGTTCACCGTGGACACCGGCATGAACAACGTCTGGGCCGCCCGCTACCTCCAGCCCAACGGCCGCCGCCGGGTGATCGGCTCCTTCCTGCACGGCTCGATGGCCAACGCCCTCCCGCACGCGATCGGCGCCCAGCTCGCCTGCCCGGGGCGGCAGGTGGTCGCGATGGCGGGCGACGGCGGCATCGGCATGCTGCTCGGCGAACTGCTCACGGTGGCCAAGCACCGGCTGCCGGTGAAGACGGTGGTCTTCAACAACGGCGCGCTCGGCATGATCAAGCTGGAGATGCTGGTCTCCGGCTACCCGGAGTCGGAGATCGACAACGGGGACGTGGACTACGCCGGGATCGCCCGGGCGATGGGCATCCAGGCCAAGCGGGTGACCGAGCCGGCCCGGGTCCGGGAGGTGCTGGTGGAGGCGCTGGAGCGGCCGGGCCCGGCCCTGGTGGACGTGGTCACCGACCCCAACGCGCTGTCCATCCCGCCGCACATCACCGCCGCCCAGCTGAAGGGCTTCGCGCTGGCGGCGGGCAGGACGGTGCTCTCCGGCGGGGTCGGGCGCATGATCGACCTGGCCCGCAGCAACCTGCGGAACATCCCGCGGCCGTGAGGGCGGGGCTCCCGGGGGTTCTCGAGGTCTCCCCGCGGGCTTCCGGAGGGCGATCCGGGCCGCTTTGCCTCTGAGGCAAAATTCTTGCCCGTGAGGCACGGCGGGTGTCCACTGGACACATGACCAGCAGCTCCACCGGTGCCGCCGCCGCAGGCGAACAGCTCGACGACCAGGAGGTCGCCGGCCTCGCCGCCCGTCTCCGTGAGCACCGGCTCAGCAGCCGCCTCACGCTGGAGGTGGCAGCCGGTCGGGTCGGGCTCTCCCCAGCCTATCTGTCCCGGCTGGAGACCGGTCGCCGGCAGCCCTCGCTGCCGGTCCTGCTCGGCCTCGCCCGCGCGTACGGGACCTCGGTCTCCGGCCTGCTCGGGGAGACCCTGGCCGAGCCGGACCCGATCGTCCGCGGCGGAGCCATCGAGCCCGGCCGGGCCGGTGGCTGGGGCTACCGCCGGGCCGGCGCCCCCGGCCGCGCCATGCAGGCCCTGCGGGTGCACGTCCCGCCGGGCGTGCAGGACGCGGTGGTCCGGGTCCACCCGGGCGAGGAGTGGCTGTACGTCCTGAAGGGCGCGCTCCGGGTCACCCTCGGGGACCGCGTCCACCACCTGGAGGTGGGCGACTCGGCCCACTACGACTCGCTCACCCCGCACTGCATCGCCGCGGAGTCGGACAGCGGTGTCGAACTGCTCTTCGTCCACACCCTGCTGCAGAGCCCCGGCGGCGAACTCTGCCTCGGCGGCGGTCCCACCGCCGTCCACTGACCCGCCGTCAGAACCACCCGGAGGAGATCACCATGGCCGATCCCGCCACCACCGCGGCCACCGCCGCCCACGGCGCCGCCGCCCCCGACACCGCCGCCGGTCCGAAGACCATGGACGCGGGGAAGTGGGCCAACAAGCGGATCTACGTCCGTCTGCTGATCTACACCGCCGGCTGCCACCTCTTCGCCGGGTTCATCATCCTCCTGTTCCAACTCGGCAGCCGCAACAAGTAGTCCGCACCCAGGACCGCCCGTCCGCCCCCACCCCCGAGGGAGGCGGGCGGGCCGCCCCGCCGACCGGCCCCGGCGGCGGGGCACCGGCGTCGGCACCCCGGGGCGGCGCTCTGCCCGCCCTGGGGCCCCGGCCCCCGGTCACGCCCCGCGCAGCAGCTCGCAGAGCGCTCGGACCGCCGCCGGGAAGACGTGGTCCGGCGGAGTGGAGTAGCCGATGACCAGGGCGGGCGGGGTCTCGGCGGGGGCCGGGGCGGCGGCGCGGTGCCAGCCGAGCCCGGCGAGGGAGAGGCCCGCCCGCTGGGCGCGGGCGAGGAGTTCGGCTTCCGGAGCGGAGCCGGGCGGCAGCTGGAGGACGGCGTGCAGGCCGGCCGCGATGCCCGTCACCCGGACGCGCGGGGCGTGTTCGGCGAGTGCCGCGACCAGGTGGTCGCGCCGGCGCCGGTAGTGCAGCCGGCAGCGCCGTACGTGGCGGTCGTACGTGCCCGAGGTGATCAGCTCCGCCAGGGTCAGCTGGTCCAGCACCGGGGACATCGTGTCGGCCAGTGCCTTCAGCCGGGCGACCGGCTCGACCAGCGCGTCCGGCAGGGCCAGCCAGGCCAGCCGCAGACCGGGGGCGAGGCTCTTGGCGGTCGTCCCGGCGTACACCACCCGTTCCGGGTCCAGCGCCTGCATCGCGCCGAGCGGCTGCCGGTCGTAGCGGAACTCCCCGTCGTAGTCGTCCTCGATGACGTACCGGTCCTGCTCCCGCGCCCACCGCACCGCCGCCGCCCGCCGCTCGGCGGACAGCGCCGTGCCGGTCGGGTACTGGTGGGCGGGGGTGAGCAGGACGGCGCCGGCCCGCGCGTCGAGCCGGTCGACCAGGGCGCCGTCCGCGTCCAGCGGCACCGGAGCGGTGGTGAGCCCGGCGGCCCGGACGACCGCGTGCTGCGGCGGCAGCCCGTACTCCTCGACGGCCAGCGCGCGGGCGCCGCGCTCCCGCAGGGCGGCGCAGACCAGGCCGAGGCCCTGGGTGACACCGGTGCAGACGAGCAGGCGGTCGGGGTCGGTGCGCACGCCGCGGACCCGGGCCAGGTAGTGGGTGAGCGCCTGGCGCAGTTCGATCCGGCCGAGCGGGCTGCCGTAGTCGAGCGCCTCGTGCGGCGCGGTGGCGAGGGCGCGGCGGGCGGCGGCCAGCCAGGCCGTGCGGGGGAAGAGCGAGAGGTCGGGCCGTCCGGACGTCAGGTCGTACCGGGCGGCCTGCCGCCGGGGCGCCGACCGGACGGCCGGCGGCCGCCGGCCCACGTCCCGCGCCGCCCCCCCCCCCCGGGCGCCGGGGGGGGGCCGCCGCCCCCGCCGCCGTCGATGTTGCGGCCCTTGCCGTTGAGCAGGTAGTCCCAGGTGTCCTTGCCGGGGATGCCGTCGGCCTCGGCGCCGCGCCAGCCCTGGGCCTGCTGGAAGGCCTGGGTGGCCTTGCGGTCGGCTTCGCCCCAGCGCGGGCCGGGGCCCTCGGAGTAGAACCTGGCGCCGCCGCGCTGCACCAGCATCTGGCCGAGCTTGGTGACGTACGTGTTGTTGGCTCCGGGGCCGAACTTGTCGGCACCCGGGAAGGCGGTCGAGGAGGTGCCGCCGCCGCCGTTGCCGCCGGAGGACAGGCCGGTGTAGCGGTACGGGACGTACGAGCCGGAGTTGTTCCAGTACGCGTACGGGGTGGAGCGCTTCTTGGCGGAGGGGCCGGTCTGCTCGTAGGCGACGTACTTGGTGCGGGAGGAGTCGGTCCAGCCGCCGAAGATCGTCACGTGCGAGCCGGCCTGGGGGTTGGCCGGGTTGTTGTAGATGAGGATGTCACCGGGCTGGAGGTCGTTCTTGCCGATCCGCTCGGCGTAGTCGGGCAGTGTCCAGGTGGTCTGGCTGCTGCCCAGGCCCCAGGCCATCGAGACGAAGCCGGAGCAGTCCTGGCGGTAGCCGTCCGACCAGTAGCGGCTCATGCTGTACGGCACGCCCTGGTCGACCCAGCTCTGGGCGCGCTGGATGATCTGGGCCCGGGTGGGCGGCACGGTGGCGAGGCGCGGAGCGGCGAAGGAGCGGGCGCCGGGCGTCTGGCCGTAGAGGCCGCTGACCTCGCCCTGGGGGGTCTGCGACGGGGTGGAGCTGGTGCCGCCCGGGGTGGGGGCGGGGGCCGCGGTGGCCGCTGCCGCCCCGCCGCCGATCGCGGTGCCCACGGCGGCCATCAGGACGGCGGCCCGCCGGCGGACGCT
Organism: Kitasatospora sp. NPDC036755; assembly: GCF_040636595.1. Classification (NCBI taxonomy): domain Bacteria; kingdom Bacillati; phylum Actinomycetota; class Actinomycetes; order Kitasatosporales; family Streptomycetaceae; genus Kitasatospora; species Kitasatospora sp. NPDC036755. The sequence continues at coordinate 16,990 of NZ_JBEZUT010000098.1, read as the reverse complement.
GCGGGCGGCGGCGTGTCCGCCCTCGTGGACGGGGGCGGCGTGCAGCCGGGCGCGCCGGCGGGCGTTGCAGCCCCCGCATATGCAGTCCTCCGCCGGTTCGACCTCGTCGAACTCGATCAGGGGGGACAGGGGGTCGGTCAGGGTCATGCTCCGCCTCTTTCCTGCGGTCTTTCCAGGTCGCCGTCTGACGACGGGACAGGAGTGGCCTTCCCTGGCCCATTCCGCGTGTTACCGGGACCAAAGTCCCAAAGCGGGCGCGATGCGTCACGGTGGGCTAGGCCGAACGGGTGACTGGCGTTCAGCTTCCGGGCGTGGCGCGGGTGGGCGACGGGGCGAGGGAGGTGAGGGGAGGTCAGCGGGGAAGGGCGGGCGAGTACTCCGGTCCGGTCCAGACCAGCGGGGTGGCGTCGGCCAGCTCGACCACGGCGGTGACGGTCAGTTCGACCATCCGCTCGGCGCCCGGGACGCCCTGCCGGGCCTCCTCGGACCAGTCGGTGCGCGCCTCGCCGGTGACCAGCAGCGCGCCGCCGGTCTCCCAGTCGGGCAGCAGCAGTCCGGCCCGCGGGTCCAGCTCCAGGTTTCCGAGCGTCAGGAACATGCTGTTGCCGGGGTACTCGGGCCAGCGCAGCCGGTCCGGCGCCACCGGGTCCAGGAAGCCGGGGAAGCCGCCGCGGTGGGAGGCGTCCACGCTGCCGCCGGGCCCGGTGCTGGCGATGAAGAAGGTGTCCGCGGTGGCCGCCGCCAGGCGCTGGGCGGTGGTCATCGCCGGGCCCGTGGCGACCGCGCGCGGCGGGCCGGCGGCCGGCCGGTCCGCCGGGGTGCGGCGCTGGATGTACTTCGGGCAGTTGGCGACCACCTCGTCGGCGTGCACCAGGAGCCCGCCCTGGCCGTCCGGGGCGCAGCGGCCGTTGAGGCGCATCCGGCGCCGGCCGGCCGGGTCCAGCGCGAGGGTGCCGACCCGGGCCGGACCGGCCAGCGCCCCGGCCAGCGGGTCGTCCCCGGCCGGGCGGGCCGCGACGGCCATGGTGCGGTCGTCCGGCGCGGAGAGGAAGCCGGCCGGGCCGGCCAGCTGGGTGGCCCAGATCCGGTCGTCCCGGTCGGCGGCGCCGACGACCAGCGTCCGGCGCTCGGTCAGGAAGCCGGCGGCGACCGCCGGGACGGTGCGGCGGATCGACCGGCCGGCGTGGTCGGCCCGCTCGGTCCGGCCGGCCCGGGCCTGGGCGGCCCGCTCGCCGGGGTGGTACGGCGTACTGGTGGTCACGGTCGGCTCCCCTGGGGCGGGTCCTAGGGCGTGTCTGACGATTGGCGTCGCACGCCCGGCTGGAATTGTCAGACACGCCCTAGAAGAAGCCGCAGGTCGGGGCGGCGGCGGTGGGGGCGGCGGCCTCGGTCGCGTCCACGCCGGTGCGGGTGTAGACCTCCAGCCGGATGCCGTCCGGATCGGTGAAGAAGATGCCGCCGGAGGCCGAGCCCTCGCTGTGCGGGACGACGCCCTCGTAGGCGAACTCGGCGCCGAGTTCGCGCAGCAGCCGCTCGGTGGCGCGGACCTCGTCGAGGTCCTCGACCTCGAAGGAGAGGTGGTGCAGGCCAGGGGTGGCGGTGGCGAAGCTGCCCGCGCTCTGCTGCCACAGCGTCACCACCAGGCGGCCGTCGCGGCCCAGCAGGGCGTAGCGGCGCTCGGGGTCGGTGCCCTCGGCGGTCACGTCGAGGCCGAGGACGGTGCGGTAGAAGTCGATCGAGCGGGCCAGGTCGGTGACGTTCAGGCCGACGTGGCCGGTCTGCGGGGCGCGGAGCGGGGTGGTGGTGGACATGCCTGGTCACTCCCGGGTTGCGACGGCCGGCCAGGACGGTTCCTAACCGATACTCACGAGAGTAGGAGTTAGCTGATACAGCGTCAACCGGTTCGATTTGGTTGAGGGGTTAGGTTTTTGGGGGCGGGCACGCGAAAGCCCCGCCGGGGTGGTCCTCGGGTTCCGACGGGGCTTCAAGGGGGAAGGGTCAGGGCGCGTCCCGGCGAGACGCGCCCTACGCCCACTCCCAGCGGATGCCGATGTGGCCCGGCTGTTGGTCCGGGGCCAGGACGTGGGCGCTCGCCGAGGCGCCGATCCACAGCTGTTCGCGGCGGTGGTCGACGTCGGCGCCCGGTTCGCGGTCGTAGCGCTCGCAGTGCGCCGGGACGGCGGCCGGGTCGAAGTGCACCTGGAGCACGTACTCGCGCACCGGGGTGGCGAAGCGGCGGCTGTACTCCAGGGTGGGGCCGCCGGGCGGGATCTCCACCTCGTACTCGAAGACGGTGCTGTCGCCGAGGCCCAGCGGGCGGTCCAGCATCAGCTCGGCGACGGTCAGCCCGGCCTCCGGGCGGCGGCGCACCCGGCCCAGCCGGCCGTGCCGCACCGAGGTGATCTCCGGGCAGCCGGCCGCCTCCTCGTCGGCCATGTGCACCACCAGGCAGCGGCCGACGCCGCCGACGGTGGCGCGCACGACCTGGCGCATCCGCAGCAGGTTGGCGCGCCGCTCGGCGTCCACGTAGTAGGAGTCGTGGATGCTCAGGCGCTCCAGCTCGCCGGCCGGCGGGGCGTTCAGCTCGGCGAAGATGTTGGCGATCTCCTGCTCTCCGGGCCAGACGTCCTCCAGCCCGAGGTGGCAGGTGTTGGCCGCGGCCGCCCCGCGGCCGCGCGGGCGCGGCGGGCCGAGCAGCGAGGAGAGCGCGCTGTGCGGCAGGCCGAGCAGCTCCTCCAGCAGGTGGACGGCGCGCAGCGAGCTGGCCCGCTCGGGCTGGCTGCGGCCGCGCCGCCAGTAGCTCAGGGTCGTGACGCTGACCCTGACGCCGCGCCCGGCGAGGGCGGCGCGGATGCGGTCCAGGCTGAGGCCGCTGGCCTCGATGGCGAGGTGCAGTGTGTCGGCGAAGCCGCCGACCGGGGCGAGCCGGCCGGGGGGCGGCGCGGGGGCGGCGGGAGCCGGTCCGGGACCGGGGCGCTCCGTGTGCGACCCGACCAGTCGCAGCCGCGCGGCGTCCTGAGGTTGCTGTGCGGCCATGCGGTGACCCTCCCCACCAGGTGAGTTCGGTGGGACCGGGTCGGCGCCGGGGCGCGCCGCCAGCGGCTTCACCGAGCTTTGGGGAACCCTATGCACGGTCGAGAGGCTACGTCATCAGTCGTACGTATGACAGTGGTCACGGCAGGTGAACCGAAGGGTTAGCGATCTTGAAACAGTCCGGAAACACGGGCCCGGACGGACACCGCCGGGGCGGGCCCTGACGGCTCCGCCCCGGCGGGGGTTCGGTGGTGCTGGTCGGCCGTCGGTCAGTGGACGTTCAGCGCGACGTCGTCGATCACGAAGCTGGTCTGCAGCGACGAGTCCTCGGTGCCGGTGAACTTGACCGTCACGGTCTGGCCGGCGAAGGAGGTCAGGTCCAGGGTGCGCTGGACGTAGCCGGCGGCGGCGTCCGTGTTGGAGTAGGTCGCCAGCGTGGTGCTGTTGGCCTGGACGGTCAGCTTGTCGTACGCGGTGGAGCCGGTCTCCGCGGTGTCGACGTGCAGCCAGAAGGTCAGCTTGGCGGAGGTGCAGCCGGCCGGGATCGAGACGGTCTGCGACATGGTGTCGGTGTGGGCCGAGCCGTAGCCGTCCATCCAGGCCTTCCAGCTGCCCGAGTGGGCCGCCTGGGAGCCGCTGTTGTCGACCACGCCGCTGGAGGCGGTCCACGGGGCGGCGGTGCCGGTCTCGAAGCCGCCGTTGGTGATCAGCTGGGCGGCCGTGCAGCCGCCGGACGGCGGGGTGGTGCCGCCGCCGAGCAGGGCGGTGGTCAGCGCGTCGGCGACCGGGGAGCCCCAGCCGGTGACCTGGTCGTAGCCGGCCTTCGCGGAGAAGTCCTGGTTGGCGCCGGTGGTCACGTCGTGGAAGGCGGTGCCGTAGCCGCTGCCGTTCGCGACCGAGTACAGCCGGGGGCCGGCCTCGCCGAGGACGGCCTGGCCGGCGGCCTTGGCCTTCTGGTTGAACTGGGCCGCGTAGCCGGACCAGAGCGGCGCGGCCGCGCTGGTGCCGCCGTAGACCTGCCAGGCGCCGGCGGTGTAGATCGCGAAGCCGGTCTGCGGGTCGGCGTTGGAGGAGACGTCCGGGACGGTGCGCATGGTGCCGCTGACGCCGGTGCCGGTCTGCCAGCTCGGCTTGGCGAACACGGTGGAGACGCCGCCGCCGGCGGTGCTCCAGGCGCTCTCCGAGGAGTAGGCGTTGCCGCTGGAGACCTTGAGGTTGGTGCCGCCGACGCCGGTCTGGTGCGGGCTGGAGGCCGGGAAGTCGACGGCCTTGACGGTCGAGCCGCTGGTGGAGCGGGTGCAGTCGCGGGAGCCGTCGTCGCCGGAGGCGGAGAAGATCGAGATGCCCTGGGCGGCGGCCTGCTTGAAGGCGTTGTCGACCGCGGTCATCGAGGCGGCGGTGGTGTCCGGCTCGCAGGAGCCCCAGGAGATCGAGACCACCGAGACCCGGTTGTCGGTCACGATCTTGTTGGCCATGTCGATCTCGCCCTGGTCGCTGTTGGGCGCCTCGTAGACCAGCTGGGTGGCCTTGGGCGCCGCGCCGCGGACGATCTCGCTGTCCAGCTCGACCTCGCCCTGGCCCTGGCCGGGGGCGGAGTCGTAGTTGGCGCCGTCCACCGAGACGGTGGAGACGGCCGGGCCGGACAGGCCGTACTGGGAGTCGTAGGTGGTCAGGTTCGAGGACTGGTAGCCGTCGAACTCCCACAACGCGACCGTGGTGCCGGTGCCGTCCGCGCCGGTCTTGTTGAGGTTGTACGCGCCGGTGTACTGGGCCGGGGCCATGCCGCTCGGGGTCGAGCTCGCCGTGTTGGGGGTGACCGCGTTCGGCGTGGCCAGGCGGTTCTTGCGCACCGCGTGGTTGTCCAGGCCGCTGACGCCCTGGACCACGGAGGCCAGGTCGGAGGGGATCGAGGCGGCGGCGTCGTTGGCGAAGAAGGCGCGCTGGAGCTGCGGGTCGACGTACGCGCTCTCGTGGGTGCCGAACGCCTGGGAGACCTGGGCGGCGGTGCCGCGGGCGTTGACCACCTGGCGGTTGGCGCTCACGTCGGTGACGGCCAGGCCCTGCTGGGCCAGGTACGTCCGGACCTGGTCGACGGCGGCCTGGGACGGGCCGAACCGCGCGGTGAACTGCTCCGGCGTCAGGTAGTGGCCGAACTCCGGGGAGCCCGGGGTGGTGACGGCGGTGAGGAAGCGGTCCAGGGCGTCGGTGTCGCGCAGCTTCAGGCTGACGGACACCGAGATCTGCTGCGCCGCCGGGACGTCACCCTTCTTCTCCGAGTGGGCGACCGCCGGGTTCACGGTGTTCGGCAGGGCGACGCGGGGAGCGGCGTTGGGAGTGGCGGCCTGCGCGGTGGAGACACCGAGCGAGACGGCGGTCAGCGGCAGCACGGCTATCGCCGCGGCGAGGGCAAGGGAGCGGGGGCGCAACGGATCCTCCTCCGGCCGGCTGTGGGGGCCGGCAAGGGGCCAGGCGTTCAGGGGGTCCAGAACGCTGGCTCGAACATGACAGAACCCGTGTGCGAAGTGGCTCATGGCCGGGCAATTCGTTGCTAAAAAACAGTCAACTGTGGAGGGGGCGGAAACTCGGCGGTTCCATACAGTGAATGACCGGAAATCGGAGAGTGGTTCAGTCCAATTCGGGCTGCCGGGGCGGACGTAGAATCGGACCGAGCCGAGGAGAAGCGATGACTGACGTGCAGCCGGACCCGAGGGACCCGCGGCCGCTGATCGGCGAGCCGCTCGCGCTGGACCTGCTCAACACGCGTTGGTCCGGAACACCCGTCAACGACCTGCTCACCGATGTCGGGGGCTACGCGGTCTGGCTCTCCTCCGCCGGGCTGGGAGGGCGCTGCACGGCCGACGAGGCGGGCCTGGCGGCGATCCGGCAGACCCGCGAGGCGATCCTGGCGGCGGCCCAGGACGCCCGCGAGCACCGCGAGTTGGGCTCCGCCGCGCGGGACGGGCTGGACGCCGTGCTGGCGCACGGACGGATCCGGCGCACGGCGGCGCCCGGCGGGGCCGAGGACCTGGTCGAGGCCGACCGGCCGGAGTGGCTGGCGCCCTGGCTGGCGGCGGACGGCTTCCTCGGGCTGCTCGGCCAGGGGGCGCACCGGGTCAGGCAGTGCGCGCACGAGGCCTGCATCCTGCACTTCTTCGACGCCTCGCAGAACGGCCGTCGGCGGTGGTGCCGGATGGCGGTGTGCGGGAACCGGGCGAAGGCGGCGCGGCACTATGTGAAGGCCCGGGGCTGACACCGGGGCCGGAGGCCGTCCGGAGGGCGGGCACTGTCCGGAAGAGGCACTGTCCGGGAAGGCACTGTCCGGGAAGGAGACGCCGTCCGGGAAGGAGGCGTCGCCCGGGGAACGGCCGCGGCGGGCGGGCACGCGGTGAGTGGCGCGCCCGCCCCCGGGAGGGTCAGGCCGGGGCGCCGAGCCAGTCGGTGAGCGCGGTGCGCAGCTCGCCCTGGCCCGGGTCGACGGCGGCCCAGGCGACGTAGCCGTCCGGGCGGATCAGCAGGACGGTGTCCCGCAGCTTGCCGTGCGGGTCGGCCGGGGCGGTGGAGACCATGCGGTCGGCCCAGGGCTCGGCGGCGGCCAGCTCGTCATTGCTGACCAGGACGAACTCCCCGGCGCGCAGCGCCTCGTAGAGCCGCTCGGGGGCGGCCGGGGCGCCCTCGACGGGCTTGCTCAGGGCGGTCAGGCGCAGGTCCGGGACCCGCTTGCCGACCTGCGGGTGGGCGTCCTTGGGCGCGGGGTAGGCGATGTCGATGCCGGAGACGGCCCGGGCGCCGCGCTCGGTGAACAGGTCGAGGTGGCCGCCGATCGCGGTGAGCGCCCCGCGCAGGGCGCGGGTCGGACCGGACTGGGCGAGGGCGAGCCGGATCAGCGCGCCGGAGGTGCGCAGCACCGTCCTGCCGACCGGGTGCCGCTCGGTCTGGTAGGTGTCCAGCAGCGCGTCGGTGGCCCGGCCCCGGAGGACGGCGGCGAGCTTCCAGGAGAGGTTGGCGGCGTCCTGGAGACCGGTGTTCATGCCCTGGCCGCCGGCCGGGGAGTGGCAGTGGGCGGCGTCGCCGGCCAGGAAGGCCCGGCCGGAGCGGTAGTTGGGCGCCTGGCGCTCGTCGCTGTGGAAGGTGGAGCTCCAGCGCACCTCGTTCAGGACGTAGTCCTTGCCTGTGGTGGCCCGGACGACGGCGGCGAGCTGCTCGGCGGTCGGGGCGGTGCCGTCCGGCTGCTGGGAGTGGCGGTCCCAGGCGATGACCCGGTACCAGCCGTCGCCGAACGGGGCGATGAAGGAGAAGCCCGCCTCGTTCGCCCCCACGGTGATCGCCTCGGCGGGTTCGGGCTCCAGCCGGACATCGGCCAGGGAGACGGAGTCGACCACCGACTCGCCGGGGAAGGGGATGCCGAGCTGCTCGCGGACGACGGAGCGGACGCCGTCGGCGCCGACCGCGTACCGGGCGCGGTGGCTCCGCCCGTCCCCGGTCTCCAGGGTCACGCCCTCGGCGTCCTGGCGCAGCGCGGTGACCTCGGCGCCGCGCAGGAGGACGGCGCCGGCCCGCTCGGCGCGCTCCGTCAGCAGCCGTTCGACGTTGTACTGCGGGGTGACCAGGACGAAGGGGAAACGGCTGGGCAGCGAGCCGAGGTCGATGCCGACGCGGTCGGACATCTTCAGCGTGCCGAGCGGCAGGCCGGTCGCGATCAGCTCCTCGGCCAGGCCCCGGGCGTCCAGCAGCTCCAGGCTGCGGGCGTGCACGGCGAAGGCCCGGGTGAGGTTGGATTCGGCGGCCCGCTTCTCCAGCACGGTGACGCCGACTCCGGCGGCGGCGAGATCGCCGGCCAGCAGCAGTCCGGTCGGTCCGGCACCGACGATCAGGACGTCGGTTTCGGTCGTCGGCTTCACGGCCATGTATTCAGCTCCCGTTCCTCGAGGGCGGTCGGACGCCGTTCCCGGCGTTCTCCCAGCCTCCATCATCGCGGGCGCCGTCGGAGCTGTGAACCGCCGGGCCCCGGCGTCGGGTGACGGCCGGGGCCCGTGGGGGTGTCGCGCCCGGCTCAGGCGTGCCGGCGGATCTCCACCGTGCGGAACCGGTTGGCGACGAAGGCGCCGTCGCAGTAGGCCGAGTTGGCGGCCGGGTTGGCGCCGGTGCCGTGCAGGTCGGAGAAGGCGGCGGTCTGGTTGGGGAAGACCCCGCCGGTCAGGTTGAGCGAGAGCGAGACGCCGGAGTCCAGCGCGGCCTCGACCAGCAGCGCCTCCACCTCGGGCGAGGTGGTGTAGCCGGAGGCCGTCATGGCGCCCTTGTCGCGGACCGTGGTGCGCAGCAACTCGACCGCGGCGGCGGTGGATTCGACGGCGACGGCGAAGGAGACCGGGCCGAAGCACTCGCTGCGCAGGACGGTGCGGTCGTCCGGCTTGTCGGCGTCCAGCTTGACCAGCGCGGGAGTGCGGACGGTCGCGCCGGGGAAGTCCGGCGAGGTCACCGCGCGCGGGGCGAGGGCGAGTTCGCCGTACTCGCCGCCGGCCGCGGCGGCCGAGCGCTGGAGCACCCCGGGGTTGACCACGGCGCCGAGGATCGCGGCGGCGCGGGCGTCGTCGGAGAGCAGGCCCTCGATGGCGCCGGCCAGGTCGGTGACCACCTGGTCGTACGACTTGTCGCCCTGGTCGGTGGCGATGCCGCCGCGCGGGATCAGCACGTTCTGCGGGGTGGTGCACATCTGGCCGCTGTAGAGCGAGAGGGCGAAGGCCAGGTTGCCCAGCATGCCCTTGTAGTCGTCGGTGGAGTCGATCACCACCGCGTTGACGCCGGCCTTCTCGGTGTACACCTGGGCCTGCTTGGCGTGCTCCTCCAGCCAGTCGCCGAAGGCGGTGGAGCCGGTGTAGTCGATGATCCGGATCTCGGGGCGGACGGCGAGGGTCGCGGCGACGGTGCCGCCCTCGTGCTCGGCCGCCAGGCAGACCAGGTTCGGGTCGAAGCCGGCCTCGGCGAGCACCTCGCGGGCGGTGCGCACGGTCAGGGCGAGCGGCAGCACGGCCCGCGGGTGCGGCTTGACCAGCACCGGGTTGCCGGTGGCGAGCGAGGCGAACAGGCCCGGGTAGCCGTTCCAGGTGGGGAAGGTGTTGCAGCCGATCAGCAGCGCGAGGCCGCGCGGGACGACGGTGAACTCCTTGGTCATCACCAGCGGGTCGCGCTTGCCCTGGGGCTTGGTCCAGCCGGCCCGGCGCGGCAGCCGGGTCTGCTCGGCGTACGCGTAGGCGACCGCCTCCAGGCCGCGGTCCTGGGCGTGCGGGCCGCCGGCCTGGAAGGCCATGCCGTAGGCCTGGCCGGTGGTGTGCATGACGGCCTGGGCGAACTCGTGGGAGCGGGCGTTGATCCGGTGCAGGATCTCCAGGCAGACGGCGGCGCGCTCGAGCGGGGTGGCGGCGGCCCAGCCGGGGCGGGCGTCGGTGAGCGCGGCGATCAGCGCGTCCGGGTCGGCGTGCGGGTAGCCGATGCCCAGCTCGACGCCGTACGGGGAGGCCTCGCCGCCGACCAGGTCGCCGTCGGCGGGGTGGCCGTCGAGGGCGAAGGGCTTGCCGAGCAGGGCGTCGAAGGCGGCCTTGCCGTCGGCCGGGCCGCTCTCGCCGTAGGCCTTCGGGAACTCGGGGTAGGGCGACCAGTAGTCGCGCTTCGCGGCGGCGGAGAGCGCGGCGTCCAGGGTGGCCTGGTGGCGCTCGACCAGCTCGCTGACGAGGGGGTGGGTGACCGCTGCGGACATCTGTGCGCTCCTCGGAGGGCCTCGACAAGCAGGACGGGACACGTCACAGGGTAACCGAACGATCGGTCGGCTCAAGAGGGTGCGGTGGGGGGAATCCGGCGGTGGAACGGAAGGGGGCGCGTCCGTGGCGGACGCGCCCCCGTGGGCTCGGGTGATCCGGGTCTACGGCACGCCGAGTTCGAAGATGAGGTACCCGGCGTACCAGCCGGAGGCGACCGCCCCGGTGCCCAGGACGGTGGCCAGCACCGGCAGGCTGAGTTTGCGCATCGCCACCGCCAGCGCGATGAACAGCGGGAACACGGGCATCAGGTAGCGCGAGACGTTGCCGAAGATGCCGAGGCTGCCGAGCACCGAGACGATCGTGGCCAGCGTGTAGGCGGTCAGCACCAGCGGCGGGCGCAGCCGGAACAGCAGCACGATCAGCACCGGCAGGCTGAACACGATCAGGGTGGCGAAGAGGTCCGGCGCCGGGAAGCCGTAGGGGTAGTCCTGCCGGCCCAGCAGCACCCCGCGGATCGCGTGCCAGGTGCCCTGGCCCCAGTCGAAGTAGTGCATCCAGGCGTCGCGCTGGATCCGGAAGTAGCCGCCCCACTCGCCGGTCCGCCAGCCCACCCAGCCGACGTAGCCGAGCAGGCCGACCGGGGCCAGCACCATCGCGGCCAGCGGGCGCAGGACCCCGCTCTCCCGGCGGTACAGCTCGACGATCGCGGCCAGGCCGACGGCGCCGATCAGGGCCGCGGAGGTGGGCCGGTTGAGACCGGCGACCAGGGTGATCACCCCGGCCGCGATCCACTGCTTGGCCATCACGCAGTAGCAGGCCCAGGCGGCCAGCGCGACGAACAGCGAGTCCGAGTAGACCGCCCACTCGGCGCCCGAACCCGGGACGATCGCCCACAGGCCGGCCGCGATCACGCCCGAGCGCGCGTCGCCGGTGAGCTTCTCCACCACGGCGTAGATGCCGGCCGCGGCGAACAGCGAGGACACCACGGAGACCAGCATCCCGGCGCCGTACAGGCCGAGGCCGGTGGTCTCCGAGACCATCCGCATCAGGCCCGGGTAGAGCGGGAAGAACGCGGCGGAGTTCTGCTCGATGGTGTAGCCGAGCGGGCCGTTGGGGATCGGGACGAGCGCGGGGTGGTAGCCGAACTGCGCCACCTGCTGGTACCACCAGCCGTCCCAGGTGGCCAGCACGTCCCAGGGGTTGGCGCCGCCGCCGAACCGGGCCGGCTTCTTGGCGTACTCACCGGAGAAGGAGAGCAGCTTCATGAAGACGGTGAAGCCGACCAGCTTCAGTACCGCGTAGCACCACACGGCCGGTCCGAACCGCACCGCCAGGGCGCGGCCGCGCTCCTGCCAGGTGCTCGCGGTGGGCTCCGGCTCCTCGTTGCGCTGCTCGGGCACGTCGGAGGCGACTGCCGGTATTGCGTTCATCAGCCGTGGACCCCACCTGCTGGACGTGGACGGATCGTTCGCCGAGTCTAGGGCCTGCCCCTTCGGGTTGGTGTGGACCAGCCGGACCCGATCGCGTAACGACGGTGGCGGCCGGGGATACTCGGAGGATGGCCGATCACACCACGCGCACCGCCTACACCGTCGAGTCACTGCTCGCGGTGACCGTCGACGTGTTCAACGAGCGCGGCTACGACGGCACCTCGATGGAGGACCTGTCCCGGGCGGCCGGGATCTCCAAGTCGTCCATCTACCACCACGTGCGCGGCAAGGAGGAGCTGCTGCGGCTGGCGGTCGGACGGGCGCTGGACGGGCTGTTCGGGATCCTGGCCGAGCCGGCCGCCGTCGAGGGCCCGGCGGTGGAGCGGCTGGAGCACGTGGTGCGGCGCACCGCCGAGGTGCTGCTGGACGAGCTGCCGTACGTGACGCTGCTGCTGCGGGTGCGCGGCAACACGGCCACCGAGCAGTGGGCGCTGGAGCGCCGGCGGGACTTCGACCACCAGGTCGCCGAACTGCTGCGGGCGGCGGTCGCGGACGGCGCGCTGCGCGCGGACGTGGAGCCCCGGCTGGCCACCCGGCTGCTGTTCGGGATGATCAACTCGATCGTGGAGTGGTACCGGCCCGGGCTCAAGGCCGCGGACGGGGTCGCGGACGCGGTGGTCCACCTGGCCTTCGACGGCCTGCGGGCGCGCTGACCGGACCGCTCCCGGAGCCGCCCCCTCCCGGAGCCGCCCCCTCCCGGAGCCGCCCCCTCCCGGAGCCGCCCCCTCCCGGAGCCGTCCCCTTCCGGAGCCCACTCCGCGGGGCCGCCCCGGCCGCTAGAGCGGCGGCACCTGGTCGGTCTCCTCGAAGACCAGCATGGTGCGGGTGCCGAGCACCTGGGGGATGGACTGGATGCTGCCCAGCACCAGCTCCCGCAGGGTCTGGTTGTCGGCGGTGTGCACCAGCAGCAGGACGTCGAAGTCCCCGCCGACCAGCGCGATGTGCGCCACCCCGGGCAGTTCCAGCAGCTGCTCGCGGACCGTCCGCCAGGAGTTCTGGACGATCTTCAGGGTGATGTACGCGGACGCGGCCTGGCCCGCCCGTTCGTGGTCCACCCTGGCGGTGAAGCCGCGGATGATGCCGTCCTCGACCATCCTGGAGATCCGGGCGTACGCGTTCGCCCGGGACACGTGCACCCGCTCGGCGACCGAGCGGATGGAGGCGCGGCCGTCCTGCTGCAGCAGCCGCAGGATCGACCGGTCGACCCGGTCGAGTCTGGACGTCTGTTCAGCCGACATGACCCCCCACCCTCCCCGATTGGACGCACTGCCACCAGTCGACCGCCGAACAGGCCGAATGTCCACCACCTTGTCACGCTTCTGGTCAAGATGAACAGACGACCGAACAATCGGTAGGGAGCCCCCGCCACCCCAGGAGGTGCCCCGAGATGACCGTTCTCGACCACAGACACCACGCTGGTGTGCCCGGTTGGCTGCCCGGGGCCACCGCCCCGCGCACCGATCCGGCACCCCTGCTCCCGGACCCCTCCCCTGTCCGGGCGCTCGGCACCCCCGCGCTGGAGAAGTGCGACCCGGCCCTGCTGCGCGAGCTGTACCGCCGCCTGGTCGTCGGCCGCCGGTACAACCAGCAGGCCACCACCCTGACCAAACAGGGCAGACTCGCCGTCTACCCGGCGTCCACCGGCCAGGAGGCCTGCCAGGTCGCCGCCGCGCTGGTGCTCGGCGAGGACGACTGGCTCTTCCCCAGCTACCGCGACACCCTCGCCGTGGTCTCCCGGGGCGTCGACCCGCTGGAGGCGCTGACCCTGCTGCGCGGCAGCGCCCACACCGGCTACGACCCGCGGGCCAGCCGCACCGCACCGCTCTGCACCCCGCTCGCCACCCAGGCCCCGCACGCCGTCGGACTGGCGCACGCCGCCCGGCTGCGCGGCGAGCCGGTGGTCGCGCTGGCGATGCTCGGCGACGGCGGCACCAGCGAGGGCGACTTCCACGAGGCGCTGAACTTCGCGGCCGTGCTGAACGCCCCGGTGGTCTTCCTGGTGCAGAACAACGGCTACGCGATCTCCGTCCCGCTCAGCGCCCAGTCCGCCGCGCCGACCCTGGCGCACAAGGCCGTCGGCTACGGGATGCCGGGCCGGCTGGTGGACGGCAACGACGCGCCCGCCGTGCACGCGGTACTGGCCGAGGCGGTCGAGCGGGCCAGGGCCGGCGGCGGCCCGACCCTGGTCGAGGCGCTGACCTACCGGATCGACGCCCACACCAACGCCGACGACGCCACCCGCTACCGCACCGAGCCCGAGGTGGCCGCCTGGCGCGAGCACGACCCGATCCTGCTGATGGAACGGGCGCTGCGCGGACTCGGCGTGCTGGACGACCGGTCGGTGCAGGAGGCGGCCGACGAGGCGGAGGCGCTGGCGGCCCGGATGCGGGCCGAGTTCCACGCCGAACCGGAACTGGACCCGATGTCGCTGTTCGCCCACGTCTTCGCCGAACCGACCCCCCAACTGCGCGAGCAGGCAGCTCAGTTGGCCGCCGAACTGGCCGCCGAGGCGGAGGTGGCGGACCGGTGAGCACCTCCCACCCCTCGCCCGCCCCCGCCCTCGGCCGGGCCGCCGAGCGGCAGCCCACCGGGCCCCGCCCCGCCTCCATGGCGCAGGCGCTCAACTCCGCGCTGCGGGACGCCATGCGCGAGGACCCGACGGTGCACGTCCTCGGCGAGGACGTCGGCGCGCTCGGCGGAGTCTTCCGGATCACCGACGGCCTCACCGCCGAGTTCGGCCCGGAGCGCTGCCTGGACACCCCGCTCGCCGAGGCGGGCATCCTCGGCACCGCGATCGGCATGGCGATGTACGGGCTGCGCCCGGTGGTCGAGATGCAGTTCGACGCCTTCGCCTACCCGGCGCTGGAGCAGCTGTTCTCGCACGTCGCCAAGATGCGCAACCGCACGGCGGGCAGGCTGCCGCTGCCGATCACCGTCCGCATCCCGTACGGCGGCGGCATCGGCGGCGTCGAGCACCACAGCGACGCCTCCGAGGCGTACTACACCAGCACCCCGGGCCTGCACGTCGTCACCCCGGGGACGGTGGCCGACGCGTACGGCCTGCTGCGCGCCTCGATCGCCTCCGACGACCCGGTGGTCTTCCTGGAGCCCAAGCGGCTCTACTGGGGGAAGGCCGACCTCGACCCGGCCGCACCGGTCGAGCCGATCGGCCGGGCGGTGCTGCGACGCACCGGCACCTCGGCGGTGCTGATCAGCTACGGCCCCTCGCTGCCGGTCTGCCTGCAGGCGGCGGAGGCGGCGCAGGCCGAGGGCTGGGACCTCGCGGTCCTGGACCTGCGCACCCTGGTGCCCTTCGACGACGAGACCGTCTGCCGGGTGGTGCGCTCACTCGGCCGGGCCGTGGTGGTGCACGAGGCGAGCGGCTTCGGCGGCACCGGGGCGGAGATCGCCGCCCGGGTCACCGAGCGATGCTTCCACCACCTGGCCGCGCCCGTGCTGCGGGTCACCGGTTTCGACGTGCCGTACCCGCCGCCGATGCTGGAACACCACCACCTGCCCGGGGTGGACCGGATCCTGGACGCGGTCGCCCGGCTGCAGTGGGAGGACCGAGGATGATGCCCGTCGTGCGGGAGTTCCGGCTGCCCGACCTCGGTGAGGGGCTCACCGGGGCGGAGGTGGTGCGCTGGATGGTCGAGGTCGGCGAGGTGATCGCGGTCGACCAGCCGGTGGTGGAGGTGGAGACCGCCAAGGCCGTGGTGGAGGTGCCCTGCCCGTACGGCGGGGTGGTCACCGCGCGGTACGGCGGGGTGGGCGAGGAGATCGCCGTGGGCGCGCCGCTGGTGACGGTCGCGGTGGCGTCGTCGGCGGGGAGCGTTCCGCGGGGGCCGGACGAGCCGGGGGTGGTCGCGGCCCCCGCGGCCCCCGCGGCCGCCGAGGTGGAGCGGCCGCTGGTCGGGTTCGGGGTGGCCGAGCCGGGTCGGGGCGGGCGGCGCCGCCGGGTCGGGGCGGCTGCTCCGGCTCCGGCCGTGGTGGCCGTGGCTCCGGCTGCGGGCTCGGCTCCGGTCGGGGTTCCCGCCGTGGTGGGGCCGGCGGTGGTGCCGGTGATCTCGCCGCTGGTGCGGCGGCTGGCCCGGGAGCAGGGGGTCGACCTGACCGCGCTCGCCGGGAGCGGGCCGGACGGGCTGATCATGCGTGCGGACGTCGAACGGGCGGTCGCGGCCAAGGCGGCCGGGCCGGCGCCCGCCGGGGCTGTCGCAGCGGTCGGGGCGGTCGGGCAGGAGGGCGTGGTCCCGCTGCGCGGGCTGCGCAAGGCGGTCGCCGAGAAGCTGAGCCGCAGCCACCGGGAGATCCCGGCGGCGACCTGCTGGGTCGATGTGGACGCCACCGAACTCATGGCCCTGCGGCGGCAGTTGAACGCCACACCGGGGCCGAAGGTGAGCGTGCTGGCGCTGCTGGCGCGGATCTGCACCGTCGCGTTGGCCCGCTTCCCGGAGCTCAACTCCTCGGTGACGGCCGACGGTTCGGGTATCGTCCGGCACCCGGCGGTGCACCTGGGCTTCGCCGCGCAGGGCGAGCGCGGACTGGTCGTCCCGGTGGTGCGGGACGCGCAGAGCCGAAGCACCGAGCAACTCGGCGAGGAGCTGGGGCGGTTGACCGAGGCGGCGCGCAGCGGTGCGCTCACTCCGGCCGAACTCACCGGTGGCACCTTCACGTTGAACAACTACGGGGTGTTCGGCGTGGACGGTTCCACCCCGATCCTCAACCACCCGGAGGCGGCGATGCTCGGGGTCGGCCGGATCGTCGCCAAACCCTGGGTCCACCAGGGCGGTTTGGCGGTGCGGGAGGTGGCTCAGCTGTCGTTCACCTTCGACCACCGGGTCTGCGACGGCGGGACGGCGGGCGGCTTCCTGCGGTTCGTCGCGGACTGCGTGGAGCAGCCGGGGATGCTGCTGCGGCAGCTCTGAGCGGGGCCGTCGCCGGCTCTGAGCGGGGCCGTCCCGTGCGGCCGGCGGTCGCCCTGGGTGTACGGGAGGGCACTCAGGGCGACCGCGAGCCGTGGAGAGTAGCGCGTTCCGGGCCCGGTTGTCCGGGCTTCGCGTGATTCGTCGGCCGAGCGTTCCGGTCGTGCCACGCTGCCCTGGCGCCGGCGGACAAGCCGGGTGAGGGTGCAGGCGGCCGGAGGCGGAGCGATTCTCTTGGGTACTCGAAACGCAGCGTTGAAGTCCCGCGGGACAGTCCTGGTCCGCACCGGGCACGGCTCGGTGGGCGGCCCGGCCTCCGTCCCGGGCCTGCCGCAGACCGCGTCCGAGGCGGCCCGGCCGCGGCGGGTGGCCGCCCGGCCGCCGGTGCCTCCGGGCCCGCCGCCGCGGATGCCGGACCTGCCTCCGCCGGTGCCGGACCTGCCTCCGGCGGAGGCGCCGACGGCGGTGCTGCCGCCGGTGTCCCTGCTGGAGCCCGTCCGGCCGATGGTCCCGGAACGGCCGGCGGTCCCGGCCCGGCCGGCGGCCGCTCCGGGAGCGCTCCCGTTCCCCGCTCAGGTTCCGTTCCCCGCTCAGGTTCCGGTGCCCGCTCAGGCCCCCGTCTCGCGGCCGCTGTTCGCCGCCGCCCCCGGCCGCAACTGGGTCGGCCCGGGCGACCGGTGGAGCGACGCCTGGGGCGTGTTCATCTACGAACTCGACGTGCCGGTGATCGTCGGCGGCTGCGCCACGTACACCGCGGCACTGCACCTGATGCGGACCGGCGCCGCCGGTGTGC
>NZ_JBEZUT010000097.1:0-26609 GCF_040636595.1 Kitasatospora sp. NPDC036755 | reverse complement strand
CCGCGAGGGCGGCCCGCAGCAGCCCGGCCCGCGGAACGGCTTCCAGCCGAACGGCCACGCGGCGCCCGCGCCGCACCCCCAGGCCGGCCCGGCCGCCGAACCGAACCCCGAGGACACCTCGGTCGACGGCTTCGCGCCGATCCGCGACACCGCACCGCCGTCCGCCGCGATACCCGGCCTGCCCCGCAACGGCGCCCACAACGGTGTCCCCCAGGACACCCAGCACGCCGGCGGCCGTCCGCAGCCCGGCCTGTTCGCCTCGGCCCCGACCGGCACCGACCCGTTCGCCACCCAGCGCCCGACCGCCCCCGGTCAGGACGCCCTCGCCGCCCCGGCGGGCCCCGGCGCGCTCTTCCCGGGCGCCCCCGGGACCTCCCCGCAGCCCGGCGGCGACCCGGAGGCCACCGCGGTCACCCCGCTGCCCGCCCCGGCCCCCGGCCCCCGGCCCGAGGGCGCCCAGGGCACCCGGACCGCCAACGGCGGCAAGGGTGGCAAGGGCGGCAAGAACCCCAAGAACGCCAAGGGCGACAAGGCCGCCCCGGCCGCGGCGCCCGCCCCGGCTCCGGCCCCCGCTCCCGCTCCGGCCCCCGCCGCGGTGAAGGCCGAACCCGCCGCCCCCGCCAAGGGCAAGGGCAACTCCAAGTCCAAGGGCGGAGCCGGCAAGAAGCTCGTCAAGCTGGGCGTCTACGGCATCGGCGCGGTGTTCTTCCTCGGCGCGGCCGCCTACGGCACCGGCCTGATGCTCAACCAGTCCGACGTCCCCAAGGGCACCGTGGTGCTCGGCGCCGAGATCGGCGGCAGCAGCCGCGACCAGGCGATCCACCAGCTGGACGAGTCGGTCGGCAAGGCCGGCCGGCAGCCGCTGAAGCTGAAGATCGGCGACCAGGCCGTGGACCTCGACCCCACGGTCGCCGGCCTGAGCTTCGACACCACGGCCACCGTGGACGGCCTGGCCCAGCACAGCTACAACCCGGTCGACGTCTTCAAGTCGCTCAAGGGCGGCACCAAGACCGTCGCCCCCGAGGTCAGGATCGACAAGGCCAAGCTCAAGGCCGCCCTCGACACCCTCGCCGCCGGCTCCGGCCAGGGCCTCCAGGAGGGCTACGTCAAGTTCGGCGACGTCAACGGCGAGCCGCTCGTCGTGCCCGGCCGGGCCGGTCAGGCGGTGGACTCGGGGAGTGCCCTGGACGTGATCGAGCAGGCCTACCGCGACCGCGCGGACGGCAAGCCCGAGCAGCCGATCGCCCTCGCCGTCACGGCCGCCCAGCCGAAGATCTCCACCCAGGCCCTCCAGGCCGCCGCCGACAGCCTCGGCAAGCAGGTGGCCGCCGGCAAGGTGCACGTCGTGGCCGGCGCCAAGACGTGGGACTTCGGCCCGAAGACCGCCGCCAAGGCGCTCACCCTCGTCCCGGACGCCTCCGGCAAGATCGTGCCCAAGTGGGACCTGGACGCGCTCAACGCCCAGCTGGGCACCGCGTTCGACAAGGTGAAGGTCAAGAAGAACGGCCAGCTCGCCGCGATCACCCCGCAGGACGTCGCGGACGGCATCACCTCGGTGTTCGACAAGACCGGCGACAAGGACCGCACCTTCAAGTTCGCCCTCTGACCCGGACGCCTCCGCGTCCGACGAACCGCGCCCACGGGGGGCGGGCCCGCATCCGGGCCCGCCCCTCGACAACGCCCCGCCCGGTCAGCAAGATGTGACGCCACACCATCCGCCACATCCACCCCGGGGAGCACGCCGATGCGCCGCCGCCTCCAGCACCACGGGACGGCCCTGCTCGCCGGTCTCACCGCCCTCACGCTCTCGCTGGCACTGTGCTCCTGCACCTCCGGCCAGGGCGGCGCCGCCGACGCCCTGCCGTCCGGCCCCGCCGCGCTAAAGCTGACCTCGATCGACATCAACCCCCACGACCGCGGCCGGCTGCGCCAGGGCGGCACCCTGAACCTGGCCATCGCCCAGTTCTCCCGCCAGTGGTCGCCGATCCACACCGACGGCAGCGAGTCCTCGACCGTCATGGTCAGCAAGCCGCTGCTGCCGACCTTCTTCCGCTCGGACGCGGCCGGCACCCAGACCCCCAACCCCGCCTTCCTCCAGGAGGCGCACGCCGAGTTCAGGGACGGCCGGCAGGTCGTCACCTGGACGCTCAACCCGAAGGCCCACTGGTCCGACGGCACCCCGATCACCTGGCGCGACATCGAGGCCAACTGGCGCGCCCTGAACGGGAAGGACCCGGCCTACAAGTCCTCCAGCAGCACCGGCTTCGAGCTGGTCTCCGCGGTCGAGCGCGGCAAGGACGACTACCAGGCCGTGATGACCTTCGACCGCCCGTTCTCCGAGTGGCAGTCGATGTTCAACAGCGCCGGCAACGCCCCGCTGCTGCCCGCGAGCCGGATCGCCACCCCGGAGCTGTTCAACACCGCCTACCTGGACGGGTTCCCGGTCACCGCGGGCCCGTTCAGGGTCGAGCAGCTGGACCGCGCCGCCCAGACCGTCACCCTGGTCGCCGACCCGTCCTGGTGGGGCGACAAGCCCCTGCTGGACCGGATCGTCTTCCACGCGATGCTGCCCGACGCGATGCCCGCCGCCTTCGCCAAGGGGCAGATCGACCTCGTCAACGTCGGCCCCGACGTGGCCGGTTACCAGGTCGTCAAGAACGTCAAGGGCGCCGCGGTGCGCCGGGCCGGCGGCCCGGACTTCCGCCAGCTCACCCTGAACGCCCGCACCCCCGCGCTCGGCGACGCGACCGTCCGCCAGGCCGTCTTCCAGGCGATCAACCGGGACGTGGTGATCCGCGCCGACCTCAACGGCCTGGACTGGCCCGCCGTCCCGCTCAACAACCACCTGCTGGTGACCAACCAGAACGGCTACCGCGACAACTCCCTCGGCCTGGCCCGCTACGACCCCGCCGAAGCCGCCCGCAAACTGGACTCGGCCGGCTGGAAGCTGGACGGCGACGTGCGGAGGAAGGACGGCCGCGAGCTGGAGCTGCGGATGGTCGTCCCGGCCGGGGTCACCCCGGCCCAGAGCGAGGCCGCCAACGCCACGAAGATGCTCAAGGACGTCGGCATCAAGGTCACCACGGTGACCGCCCCCGCCAACGAGTTCTTCGACAAGTACGTCAACCGCAACGACTTCGACATCGCCGCCTACTCGCTGATCGGCACGCCCTTCCCGGCCAGCGGCAACCGCGCCAACTTCGTCCAGAGCGGCGGCACCAACCACGTCGGCGCGGGCAGTCCGGTGGTGGACGCCGCGCTCGACCGGGCCGCCGCCGCGGCCGACGCGGGCACCGCCTCCGAGGCGATCAACCAGGCCGACGGCGAGCTCTGGAAGGTGGCGGGCGTCCTGCCGCTCTACCAGCGCCCGCAGCTGTACGGGGCCCGCGCCGACCTCGCCAACATCGGCGCGCAGGGGCTGTCCGACATCGTCTGGGAGAACGTCGGCTTCGCGAAGTAGCGGGCGCGGGCGGGTGGCGCGCGGGCGGGTGGCGCGCGGCCGGTCGGCGCGCCGTCCCGGTTCCCGGGCGGGCTCAGCCGTGCAGCGTCTCGCGCCAGTAGTGGCAGGCGCTGCGCCGGCCGGCCAGCTCCGTCCCGTACTCGCTGGCCACCGGGGCCAGCGCCGGGGTCTCGGTGCGGCAGCGGTCCTGCGCCCGGTCGCAGCGGGGGCTGAAGGCACAGCCCTCCGGGAGGTTCAGCAGGCTCGGCGGCAGGCCCTTGATGGCGTGCAGGTTCTGGCCCTTCTGGTCGAGCCGGGGGATGGAGTCCAGCAGGCCCCGGGTGTACGGGTGCGCGGGCCGGGCGTACAACTCCCGTACGGGGGCGGTCTCGACGATCCGGCCCGCGTACATCACGGCGATCTTGTCCGCGACGTCGGCGACCACGCCGAGGTCGTGGGTGATCAGGATCAGGCCCATGTTGTACTCGGCCTGCAGCTCCGCGAGCAGGTCCATCACCTGCGCCTGCACCGTCACGTCCAGCGCGGTGGTGGGCTCGTCCGCGATGATCAGGTCCGGCTCCAGGGCCAACGCCATCGCGATCATGATCCGCTGCCGCATCCCGCCGGAGAACTGGTGCGGGTAGTCCCCGACGCGCTGCTTGGCGGCCGGGATGCGCACCCGCTCCATCAGCTCGACGGCCTTCGCCCGGGCCTCCTTGCGGGACACCCCCCGGTGTACCCGGAACATCTCCCCCAGCTGGTAGCCCACGCTGAGCACCGGGTTCAGCGCCGACAGCGCGTCCTGGAAGATCATCGCGATGTGCCCGCCCCGGATGGACCGCCGGGCGCCCGCGCCCATGGTCAGGAGGTCCTCGCCGCGGAACAGGATCCGCCCCGAGGTGATCCGCCCCGGCGGCATGTCCAGGATCCCCATGACGGCCTGCGCCGTCACCGACTTGCCCGAACCGGACTCCCCCAGCACCGCCAGCGTCTCCCCCGCCGCGACCGAGTAGCTCACCCCGTTCACGGCCCTGGCCACACCGTCCCGGGTGTGAAACTCCACGTGCAGGTCGTCGACCTCCAGCAGCGGCGTCCCGGGCTCCACGATCCCCCGACCGCCGTCGATCAGCTCCACCGCGTCCATCCGGGCAGCCCTCCTCC
The DNA here is from genome assembly GCF_040636595.1 of Kitasatospora sp. NPDC036755. Taxonomy (NCBI): domain Bacteria; kingdom Bacillati; phylum Actinomycetota; class Actinomycetes; order Kitasatosporales; family Streptomycetaceae; genus Kitasatospora; species Kitasatospora sp. NPDC036755. Next base: position 22,009 of record NZ_JBEZUT010000097.1, on the reverse strand, counting down.
GCACCGCGGCACCCGCCGCTGGGCGCAGAGCAACTATCAAGGACCGAGCGGGACTTGGCGAGCCCGCGGCAGATCTCTTTTCCGTCACGGGAAAGGGCGCGCCCCCACCTGCGGGGACGCGCCCTGGTACTGGGCCCCTCAGCCCCCGCCGGGCCCCACCCCACCCGGCCCGGCCCCGCCCGAACCGTCCTCGCGCCCGGCCGCACCCGGCCCGGGCTCGCGCTCCGCCGCACCCGACCCCGTCTCGCGCTCCGCCGCGCTCTGCCCGGGCTCGCGCTCCGCCGCGCTCTGCCCGATCTCGCGCTCCGCCGCGAAGTGACAAGCCGAGTCGTGCCGCGCCGCCCCGTCCAGCCAGGACGGCGCGGCCAGCAGCGGCTCCTCGACCTCGCACCGCTGCTGCGCCTTCCAGCAGCGGGTGCGGAAGCGGCAGCCGGAGGGCGGGTTGGCCGGCGAGGGCACGTCGCCGGTGAGCACGATCCGGTCCCGGCTCTCCCGCGCCGTCGGGTCCGGCACCGGCACCGCGGAGAGCAGCGCCTGGGTGTACGGGTGGGTGGCGTGGTCGTAGATCTCCGCGTCCGAGCCGATCTCGACCATCTTCCCCAGGTACATCACCCCGACCCGGTCCGAGATGTGCCGGACGATCGACAGGTCGTGCGCGATGAACATGTACGACAGGTTGAACTCGCCCTGGAGCTGCTCCAGCAGGTTGATCACCTGCGCCTGCACCGAGACGTCCAGCGCGGAGACCGGCTCGTCGCAGATGATGATCTCCGGCTTGAGCGCCAGTCCCCGTGCGATGCCGATGCGCTGGCGCTGCCCGCCGGAGAACTGGTGCGGATAGCGGTTGATGTACTCGGGGTTCAGCCCGACCACGTCGAGCAGGTCCTGGACGGCCTTGCGGCGGTCCCCCTTGGGTGCCACCTCGGGGTGGATCTGGAACGGCTCGCCGATGATGTCGCCGACCGTCATCCGCGGGTTGAGCGAGGTGTACGGGTCCTGGAAGACCATCTGGATGTTCCGCCGGACGGCCCGCAGCCCCGCCCCGGAGAGCCGGGAGATCTCCTCCCCCTTGTAGCGGACCGATCCCGAGGTGGCCGGCTCCAGGTTCATCAGCACCTTGGCCAGCGTGGACTTCCCGCAGCCGGACTCGCCGACGACGCCGAGCGTCTCGCCCTGCATCAGGTCGAAGGTGACCCCGTCGACCGCCTTCACCGCGCCGACCTGCCGCTTGAGGAGGATGCCCTTGGTGAGCGGGAAGTGCTTGACCAGGTCCCGGACTTCGAGGATCGGCTCGCCGCGCGGCACCTCCTGGGCGAAGGCGACCTCCTCCGGCAGCGCCACGCCCAGCGCACTGGCCCCGTTAGCGGTCATGGAGGGTCTCCTTCCAGAAGAAGCAGGCGCTGCCGCGCCCCTCCAGCGGCGTCCCGTCCTCCTCGGTGACCGGGAACAGCTCCGGCACCTCGGTCCGGCAGACGTCCTGGGCACGCGGGCAGCGCGGGTTGAAGGCGCAGCCCCTGGGGATGCGCAGCAGGTTGGGCGGCAGCCCCTTGATGGCGTAGAGCTCCTGGCCCTTCTGGTCGAGCCGGGGGATGGAGTCCAGCAGGCCCCGGGTGTACGGGTGCGCGGGCCGGGCGTACAGCCCGTGCACGGGGGCGGTCTCGACGATCCGGCCCGCGTACATCACGGCGATCTTGTCCGCGACGTCGGCGACCACGCCGAGGTCGTGGGTGATCAGGATCAGCCCCATGTTGTACTCGGCCTGCAGCTCCGCGAGCAGGTCCATCACCTGCGCCTGCACCGTCACGTCCAGCGCGGTGGTGGGCTCGTCCGCGATGATCAGGTCCGGCTCCAGCGCCAACGCCATCGCGATCATGATCCGCTGCCGCATCCCGCCGGAGAACTGGTGCGGGTAGTCGTTCACCCGCTCCTTGGCGGCCGGGATGCGCACCCGCTCCATCAGCTCGACGGCCTTCGCCCGGGCCTCCTTGCGGGACACCCCCCGGTGCGCCCGGAACATCTCCCCCAGCTGGTAGCCCACGCTGAGCACCGGGTTCAGCGCCGACAGCGCGTCCTGGAAGATCATCGCGATCTTCTGGCCGCGGATCTTGCGCCGCTCCTCCTTGCTCATCCTGAGCATGTCCTGGCCCCGGTAGAGGATCTGGCCGCGCGGGATCCGGGCCGGCGGCATGTCCAGGATCCCCATGACGGCCTGCGCCGTCACCGACTTGCCCGAACCGGACTCCCCCAGCACCGCCAGCGTCTCCCCCGCCGCGACCGAGTAGCTCACCCCGTTCACGGCCCTGGCCACACCGTCCCGGGTGACGAACTCGACGTGCAGGTCCCGGACGTCGAGCAGCGGTCCCTGGTACGGCGCCTCCCGCTCGCGCCCGGTGGTGTCCACCGCTGTACTCACGATGCGCTCCCCTCGCTCAGCGAAGCTTCGGATCGAGGGCGTCGCGCACCGCGTCGCCCAGCATGATGAAGGCCAGCACGGTGATCGAGAGCGCCGCGGCCGGGAAGAACAGCACGTACGGCGCCGTCCTGATCACCTTCTGGGCGGAGGAGATGTCGATGCCCCAGGAGATGGTCGGGTCCTGCAGGCCGATGCCGAGGAAGCTCAGCGTCGCCTCGGTGGCGATGTAGCCGCCGAGCGCGATCGTCGCCACCACGATCACCGGGGCGATCGCGTTCGGCAGGATGTGCCGGAACATCAGCCGGCCCGTCCCGGCGCCCAGCGCCCGGCCCGCCACCACGTAGTCGGACTGTTTGACGGTCAGCACCGCGCCGCGCATCACGCGGGCGATCTGGGTCCAGCCGAGCACGCCCAGCGCGACGACCACGCTCCACACCGTGCGGGTGGCGAAGGCGTTCAGCAGCACCAGCGCGCCCAGCAGCAGCGGGATACCGAAGAAGATGTCGGTGATCCGGGAGAGCACCGCGTCGATCCAGCCGCCGAAGTAGCCGGCCACCATGCCGGTCAGCCCGCCGAGGAGGGTGACGGCGGCGGTGGTGAAGATGCCGACGGTGATCGAGGCCCTGGCCCCGTACACCACCCGGGCGAAGATGGACCGGCCCTGCGCGTCGTAGCCGAACCAGCCGGCTCCGAAGACGTCGCCCCAGTTCGGCCGCCTGAGGTAGTCGTTCACCAGGTCGGCCTTGCGCGGGTCCGCGTCGGTGAACGCGTAGGGGAAGACCGCCATGACCACCAGCAGCAGGATCAGCACCGCCGAGATCAGGAAGATCGGCCGTCGGCGCAGGTCCCGCCAGGCGTCGCCCCACAGGCTGCGGGCTTCCTCCCGCTTCTCCACGTCGGGTTCGACTAAAGTCTCCTGCTCGACCGCCATGCCCTGTTCGCCGGCGTAGTCGAGGTGCGAGACCCCCGGCTTGGGGTGCGGCTCGTAGGAGTTCTCGTCGTGGATGTCAGGCATAGCGGATCCTCGGGTCCAGGACCGCGTAGAGCAGGTCGACGAGCAGGCTGGCGACCAGGTAGACGATCACCAGGACGGTCACGATGCCGACCACGGTGGGGCCCTCCTTCTGGTTGATCGCCCGGTACAGGACGTTGCCGATGCCCTGCACGTTGAAGATGCCCTCGGTGACGATCGCCCCGCCCATCAGCGCGCCGAGGTCGGTACCGAGGAAGGTGACCACCGGGATCAGCGAGTTGCGCAGCAGGTGCCGGGAGATGACGGTGCGCCGCGGCAGGCCCTTGGCCACCGCAGTGCGCATGTAGTCGGCCCGCAGGTTCTCGCCGATCGACGTCCGGGTGAGCCGGGCGACGTACGCGAGCGAGAGCGAGCCCAGCACGACGGCCGGCAGCACCAGCTGGGTCAGGTCGTAGCTGTCCTGCACCGTCGGGGTGACCCAGCCCAGGTTGGTGGCGAACACCGTCTGCGCGATGTAGGCCAGCACGAAGACCGGGATCGAGATCACCACCAGGGTCAGGACCAGCACCAGGGTGTCCGCGACGCTGCCGCGCCGCAGGCCCGAGAGCACGCCGAGGGCGAGGCCCGCGATCATCTCGAAGACGAAGGCCATCAGGGCGAGCCGGATGGTCACCGGGAAGGCGTCCGCCATGATGTCGGTGACCGGCCGGCCGGTGAAGCTGGTGCCGAAGTCCCCCTGGAAGAGGTTCCCCATGTAGTGCAGGTACTGCTTCCAGAGCGGCTGGTCCAGGTAGTAGGTGTGCTTGATGCTGGCGACCACGGCCGGGTCGGCGGCCTTCTCGCCGAACAGCGCCGAGACCGGGTCGCCCGGCAGCGTGTAGACCATCAGGAAGATCAGCAGCGTGGCGCCGAAGAACACCGGGATCATCTGCAGCACCCGCCGCAGCACGTAACTGCCCATCCGAGCCTCCTTCCTAGGTGTCCGACCGGATGTCCGACGGGGTGTCCGGCCACCCGGTCCGGTCGGCCGAGAGACCGCGCCCCGCCCTCCGCGCGGGGAGGGCGGGGCCGGCGCACGGACGGGGGCTCAGCCCTTGACCTCGACCTGGGTCCAGGCCGGGTTGCCGAAGGAGTCGAACTTCACGTTCTGCACCTTGGTCGAGTAGCCCGAGTTGGTGCGGTAGTACCAGAGCGGGACGGCGGGCATCCCGCTCGGCAGCACCGCCTCGGCCTGCTGGTAGCCGGTCACCGTGTCGGCGACGCTGCCGGCCTCGTCCGCCTTGGTGGCCGCCTCGTCGAACTGGGGGCTGCTGTAGCCGAAGTCGTTGGACGCGGCGCCGGTGCGGTACACGTCGGCCAGGAAGTTGGCGTTCAGCGGGTAGTCCTGCACCCAGCCGGTGCGGAAGGCGCCGTTGAGCGTGTGCCCGGTGATCGCGGCCCGCGCGGTCTTGAAGTCGGGCTTCGGGTCGCCCAGGCAGTCGACCCCGGTGTTCTGCCGGATCGAGTTGCAGACCGCGTCGACCCACTCCTTGTGGCCGCCGTCCGCGTTGTAGGTGATCAGCAGCTTGTTGCCGGGGACGCCGCCGCCCTCCTGGATCAGCTGCTTGGCCTTGGCCGGGTCGAACTTGCAGAAGTCGCCGCAGGTGCCGTCCTTGTAGCCCTCGACGCCCTCGGCCACCCAGGCGGTGGCGGGCTTGCGGGAGCCCTGCAGCACCGTCTTGGTGATGGTGTCGCGGTCGATCGCCATCGACAGGCCCTGGCGCACCTTCGCCTTGTCGGGCGAGGACCAGTCGGCCTGGTAGAGCGTGAAGCCGATGTTCTGGATGGCGCCCTGCGGCGCGTCCACCGCGCGGTCGCCGAGGTCGCCCTTGTACGTGGCCAGCGCGGACGGCGGCACCTGGTCCATCACGTCCAGGTTGTTGGACTGGAGGTCGGCGTAGGCGGCCTCGGACGTGGTGTACATCTTGAAGACGATGCCGCCGTTCTTCGGCTTGTCCACGCCCTGGTAGTCCGGGAAGGTCTTGGTCACCACGCTGTTGTTGTGCGACCAGCTGACGAACTGGTACGGGCCGTTGCCCACCGGCTTCTGACCGTACCCGGCCGGGTCCTTGTAGAAGCCCTCGGGCAGCGGGGAGAAGGCGATGTAGCCGAGCTTGTACTCGAAGTACGAGACCTTGTGGCTCAGCTTCACGGTGAAGTGCAGGTCGTCGGTGACGGTCAGCCCGGACATCTTCTCCGAGGTGGGCTGGCCGGAGGCCGGGTGGACGTCCTGGTAGCCCTCGATGTCGGAGAACCAGGAGCTGTTGATCTGGTTGTTGGCGGGGTTGGCGCCCCAGTTCCAGGCGTCGACGAAGTTCTGGGCGTGCACCGGCGTGCCGTCGTGGAACTTCCAGCCGTCCTTCAGCGTGACGTCGAAGGTCTGCGAGTCGCTGGTGTCGATCTTGTCGGCCACCTGCATCCGGATCTTGGCGTTGGCGGGGTCGTAGTCGACCAGCCCCTTGAAGAGGTTCTGGATGATGCGACCGCCGCCGACCTCGTTCGCGTTGGCCGGCTGCAACGGGTTCTGCGGCTCGTTGCTCTGGTAGCTGAAGGACTTGCCGGCGTCCGACGAGCCGCTGCCTCCTCCGCTGTCGTTACTGCTGCACCCGCTGGCCACCAGGGCCACGGACGTCGCAGCGGCGAGGACCCAACGAGCGCGGGCGGCTACGGGCATGGAGGTCCCTCCTCAGTGTGTGTGTCGCATCACACCCCATGAGAAGCGCGCCCCGGCGACGGCGCGCGTCGGGTGCACCCGGACGGGTGCGGTGACCGCCCGCCCAGTTGACGCGGCGCCGGACCGACCGTCACGCCGGAAGGGCCGGAACGCCGGAAGGGCCCGCGGCGCGAACGCCGCGGGCCCTTCCTGGGAACCACTGGTGGATCAGGCCGCGGCCTGCTCCCGGACCTCGGGGAAGTGGCAGGCCGACTCGTGTGCGGCCGGGCCCTTCAGCAGCGAGGGGACCGCGAGCAGCGGCACCTCCTCGGAGCACCGCTCCTCCGCCTTCCAGCAGCGGGTGCGGAAGCGGCAGCCGGACGGCGGGTTGGCCGGCGAGGGGATGTCCCCGCTGAGGATGATCCGCTCGCGGGACTCGCGCGCCGTCGGGTCCGGCACCGGCACCGCGGAGAGCAGCGCCTGGGTGTACGGGTGGGTGGCGTTCTCGTAGATCTCCTCGTCCGAGCCGATCTCGACCATCTTGCCCAGGTACATCACGCCGACGCGGTCGGAGATGTGCCGGACGATGGAGAGGTCGTGCGCGATGAACATGTAGGAGAGGCCGAACTCGCCCTGCAGCTGCTCCAGCAGGTTGATCACCTGCGCCTGGACGGACACGTCCAGCGCGGAGACCGGCTCGTCGCAGATGATGATCTCGGGCTTGAGCGCGAGGCCGCGGGCGATGCCGATGCGCTGGCGCTGGCCGCCGGAGAACTGGTGCGGGTACCGGTTGATGTACTCCGGGTTCAGACCCACGACGTCCAGCAGGTCCTGGACGGCCTTGCGGCGGTCGCCCTTCGGCGCCACCTCGGGGTGGATCTCGAACGGCTCACCGATGATGTCGCCGACCGTCATGCGCGGGTTGAGCGAGGTGTAGGGGTCCTGGAACACCATCTGGATGTTCCGGCGGACGGCCTTCAGCGCCGCGCCCTGCAGCGTGGAGATGTCCTCGCCCTTGAACAGCACCTGGCCGGAGGTGGCCCGCTCCAGGTTCATCAGCACCTTGGCCAGCGTGGACTTGCCACAGCCGGACTCGCCGACGATGCCGAGCGTCTCGCCCTTCTTCAGGTCGAACGAGATGCCGTCGACCGCCTTGACCGCGCCGACCTGCTTCTTGAAGAGGATGCCCTGGCTCAGCGGGTAGTGCTTGACCAGGTCCTTGACCTCCAGGATGTTCTCAGCCATGGAGGGTCTCCTTCCAGAGGTGGCACGCGCTGCGGCGGCCGGTGAGCTCCTTGCCGTCCTTGTCCGTCACGTGGTGCAGCGCCGGGATCTCGGTGCGGCACAGGTCGGTGGCGACGTCGCAGCGGGGGTTGAACGCGCAGCCGGTCGGAACCTTCAGCAGGTTCGGGGGCAGGCCCTTGATCGCGTACAGCTCCTGGCCCTTCTGGTCCAGGCGCGGGATGGAGCGGAGCAGGCCCTTGGTGTACGGGTGCGCGGGGTTCGCGTACAGGTAGTGCACCGGGGCGGTCTCGACGATCCGGCCCGCGTACATCACGGCGATCTTGTCCGCGACGTCGGCGACCACGCCGAGGTCGTGGGTGATCAGGATCAGGCCCATGTTGTACTCGGCCTGCAGCTCCGCGAGCAGGTCCATCACCTGGGCCTGGACGGTCACGTCCAGGGCGGTGGTGGGCTCGTCGGCGATGATCAGGTCGGGCTGGAGCGACAGCGCCATGGCGATCATGATGCGCTGGCGCATACCGCCGGAGAACTGGTGCGGGTAGTCGTTCACCCGCTGCCGGGCGGCGGGGATGCGCACCCGGTCCATCAGCTCGATGGCCTTCTCCTTCGCCTCCTTCTTGGAGGCGCCCTGGTGCACGCGGAACATCTCGCCGAGCTGGTAGCCGACGCTGAGCACCGGGTTCAGGGCGGAGAGCGCGTCCTGGAAGATCATCGCGATCTTCTGGCCGCGGATCTTGCGCCGCTCCTCGTTGCTCATCGTGAGCATGTCCTGGCCGCGGTACAGGATCTGGCCCTGGGTCACCTTGCCCGGGGGCATGTCCAGGATGCCCATGATGGTCTGCGCCGTCACGGACTTGCCGGAGCCGGACTCGCCGAGGACGGCGAGCGTCTCGCCGGCCGCGACGGAGTAGTTGACCCCGTTGACGGCCTTGGCGACGCCGTCCCGGGTGTGGAACTCGACGTGGAGGTCCTTCACCTCGAGGAGAGGCGTGCCCACTTCGAGCCGCTCGTTCTTCTGGTTGTTCTCGATCACGGTGGTCATCGGGTCGTCACCTCTTCTCTCAGCGGAGCTTCGGGTCGAGGGCGTCGCGCACCGCGTCGCCGAGCATGATGAACGCCAGCACGGTAAGGCTCAGCATTCCGGCGGGGAAGAACAGGGCGAACGGCGCCGTCCGGATCACCTTCTGGGCCGAGCTGATGTCGATGCCCCAGGAGATGGTCGGGTCCTGCAGACCGATGCCGAGGAAGCTCAGCGTCGCCTCGGCGGCGATGTAGCCGCCGAGCGCGATGGTGGCGACGACGATCACCGGGGCGACCGCGTTCGGCAGGATGTGCTTGAACATGATCCGGCCGGTGCCGGCGCCGAGCGCCTTGGCGGCCGTCACGAAGTCGGCCTGCTTGACCGTGATCACCGAACCGCGCATGACACGGGTCATCTGGGTCCAGCCCAGGGCGACCAGCGCGAAGACCACGCTCCAGACGGTGCGCGAGGTGAAGGCGTTGAGGACCACCAGCGAGCCGAGCAGCAGCGGGATGCCGAAGAAGATGTCGGTGACCCGGGAGATGATCGTGTCGACCCAGCCGCCGAAGTAGCCGGCCAGCATGCCGGTGAGGCCGCCGATGATGGTCACGCCGGCGGTGACGCAGATCCCGACGATGATCGAGGCGCGGGCGCCGTAGACGACGCGGGCGTAGATGCTGCGGCCCTGGAGGTCGTAGCCGAACCAGTCCGCCTGGAAGAAGTGGCTGTAGTTCGGCTTCGTCAGGTAGTGGTTGCGCAGGTCGCCGGCCCGCGGGTCCACCGAGGTGAACAGCCCGGGGGCGATCGCGATGACGACCAGCAGCAGGATCAGCAGCGCGGAGATCACGAAGATCGGCTTGCGGCGCAGGTCGTGCCAGGCGTCGGAACCGAGGCTGCGGGGCTTCTCGGGCTTGGCGACCGCGGTGGCGGCGCCGCCCTGGGCCGGGATCTCCCCGGCGGTCTTCTTCTCGGTCAGGTCAGGCATAACGGATCCTCGGGTCCAGGACCGCGTAAAGCAGGTCGACGATCAGGCCGGCGGCCAGGTAGACGATCACGAGGAAGGCCACGAAGCCGGAGACCGTCGCGCCCTCCTTCATGTTGATCGCTTGGTAGAGCGCGTGGCCCACACCCTGGACGTTGAAGATGCCCTCGGTGACGATGGCGCCGCCCATCAGGGCGCCGAGGTCGGTGCCGAGGAAGGTGACCACCGGGATCATCGAGTTGCGAAGCAGGTGGGTGCCGATCACCTTGCGCCGCGGCAGGCCCTTGGCCACCGCGGTGCGGACGTAGTCGGCCTTGATGTTCTCGGCTATGGAGGTGCGGGTGAGGCGCGCGACGTAGGCCAGCGAGAGCGAGCCGAGCACGACGGCCGGCAGCACCATCTGGGTGATGTCGTTGCTGTCCTGGACGGTCGGGGTGACCCACTTCAGGTTCTGCCCGAAGACCGTCTGGACGATGAAGCCCAGCACCGGGACCGGGATCGAGATCAGCAGCAGGGTGAGGACCAGGGCGCCCTTGTCGAACAGCTTGCCGCGGCGCAGACCGGCGTACAGACCGATGCCGATGCCCAGCACGATCTCGATGGCGAACGCGAACAGTGCCAGCTGGACCGTGACCGGCAGCGCCTCGGTGATCTTGTCGAGCACCGGGCGTCCGTCCAGACCGGTGCCGAAGTCACCGGTGAACAGCCTCCCCATGTAGTCGAGGTACTGCTGGACCAGCGGCTTGTCGAAGCCTTGCTGGTGCTTCAGCGCGGCGAGCTGCACCGGGTCCGGCGCCTTGTCGCCCCACAGCGCTGCCAGCGGGTCACCGGGCAGCAAGTGCACCATGAAAAAGATGAGTGCGGTCGTTCCGAGGAACACCGGGATCATCTGGAGCAGTCGCCTCGCGACAAAGCGCCCCATCGTGCCTCCATGTATGACTCTGCCGGGCCCGTCAACCCGGCAAGAGATAAGTCGGCGTGCCAACGGCCGGTGCCAGTCCTCGCCCTTGTGGGGATGGACGGGCACCGGCCGTTGTCACCGGGTCAGGCGGTGCCGACCGATTACTTCTTCTTCTTGACCTCGACGTCGGTGTAGACCGGGTCGCCGAAGGAGTTGAACTTCACGTTCTGGACGTTCTTGGAGTAGCCGGAGCTGGTCTTGTAGTACCAGAGCGGGATGGCCGGCATGTCCTTGGCCAGAACGGCCTCGGCCTGCTGGTAGAGCTCCGCGGTCTTCTCGACCGTGGTGGCGGCGTCCGCCTCCTTCGACAGGCGGTCGAACTCGGGGCTGGAGTAGCTGCCGTCGTTGGCGGCGGCACCGGTGCCGTAGACGTCGCGCAGGAAGTTGGCGTTCAGCGGGTAGTCCTGCACCCAGCCGGTACGCATCATGCTCTGGACCTGCTTGCTGGTGACCAGGTCACGCGAGGTCTTGAAGTCCGGCTTCGGGTCACCGAGGCACTCGACGCCGGTCGCCTGGCGGATCGAGTTGCAGACCGCGTCCACCCACTCCTTGTGGCTGCCGTCGGAGTTGTACAGGATGGTGATCTTGCCGCCGGGGACGCCGCCGCCCTCGGCGATGAGCTGCTTGGCCTTCTCCGGGTTGTACTTGCAGGCGTCGCCGCAGGTGCCGGCCTTGTAGCCCATGACGCCGGGCGCCACGAAGGAGTCGGCGGGGATGCGGTTGCCGTTCAGCACGGTCTTGGTGATGGTGTCGCGGTCGATCGCCATCGAGAGGCCCTGGCGGACCTTGTCCTTGCCCGGGGCGTTCCAGTCGCCCTGGTACAGCGCGAAGGAGATGTTCTGGATGGCGCCCTGCGGCTGGTCGACCGCGCGCTTGCCCAGGTCGTCCTTGTACTTCGGCAGGTCGGTCGAGTCGACCTGGTCCAGGACGTCCAGGGTGTCGGACATCAGGTCCTTGTACGCGGCCTCACCGGCGGTGTAGTTCCGGAAGATGACACCGCCGTTCTTCGCCTTGTCGATGCCCGTGTACTTGTCGTACGCGGACAGCGTGATGGCCTTGTTGTGCTCCCACGAGACGAACTTGTAGGGGCCGTTGCCGACCGGCTTCTGGCCGTAGCCGGCCGGGTCGGAGAAGAAGCCCTCGGGCAGCGGGAAGAAGGCCGAGTAGCCGAGCTTGTACGTGAAGTACGAGACCGGGGTGGAGAGTTCGATCGTGAAGTGGGTGTCGTCGACGATCTTCAGACCGGACATCTCGGTGGCGGTCGGGTCACCCTTCTCCGGGTGGACGGCGTCGTAGCCGACGATGTCGGAGAACCAGTCCGAGTTGATCTGGTTGTTCTTCGGGTTGGCCGACCAGTTCCAGGAGCTCACGAAGGACTTGGAGGTGACCGGGGTGCCGTCGTGGAAGGTCCAGCCCGGCTTCAGCGTGACGGTGTAGTTCTTGGCGTCGGTGGTCTCGATCTTGTCGGCCACCTGGTTGCGCAGGGCACCGGTCGCGGGGTCGTAGTCGACGAGGCCCTTGAAGAGCTGCTTGACGATACGGCCGCCCTGGTTCTCCATGGCGTTCGCCGGCTGGAGCGGGCGCTGCGGCTCCGCGCTCTGGTAGCTGAAGCTGGCCCCGGGGTCGACCGCAGCGCTGTCGGAGCTACCCCCGGAGGAGTCGCTGCTGCTGCACGCAGTCGCAGCGAGGGCGACAGCAACAGCTGCGACAACCCACTTGGCCTGGCTCGCACCGCGCATCGGTGTGCCTCCTGAATTCGACGTTGCAACGAGGAGGGCACTGCGGAACGGTGGTGACCGGACCCGCTGTGCCGTCCGCGCTCGTGGTTTCGGCGCGCACCCCTGCGCGTTCACCCTTGACCCGAGCCTGACTGCACCCACTATCCGTCACGCACGGACACGAAAGTGACCAGTGACGATCTCAATTAGGTCACATGAACAGTCGGTAAGTTTCGAAAACCGGACATTTGAGACATAGCCAGACAGGCACCAAACGGACAGTCGTCACGGATGACGAACTGTCACGTCCGCTCAGCGGACACCTGGGTGTGATGAGCGCTATTCCGTTAATAGCGGCCCCGACAACTTGGAGTAGTTGAAAAAGTTCGCCCCCCTCTCCATGGGAAAGGGGGGCGAATCATTCCGGCCAATGGCCGTTCAGTGCGTCCGGATCACGCCTTCTTGGCGCGCGAGGCGGTGCGTCCGCGGTCCTTCGCGTCGAGAACGACCTTACGGATGCGAACCGTCTCCGGGGTCACCTCGATGCACTCGTCCTCGCGGCAGAACTCCAGCGACTGCTCCAGCGAGAGCTTGCGCGGCGGGACGATCGACTCGGCCACGTCCGCGTTCGAGGAACGCATGTTGGTGAGCTTCTTCTCCTTGGTGATGTTCACGTCCATGTCGTCGGAGCGCGAGTTCTCACCGACGATCATGCCCTCGTACACCTCGGTGCCCGGGTCGCAGAAGAGCACGCCGCGCTCCTGGAGGTTGGTCATCGCGAAGGCGGTGACCACACCGGCGCGGTCGGCGACCAGCGAGCCGTTGTTGCGGGTGGTCAGCTGGCCGAACCACGGCTCGTGGCCCTCGTGGATCGAGTGGGCGATGCCGGTGCCGCGGGTGTTGGTGAGGAACTCCGTGCGGAAGCCGATCAGACCGCGCGACGGCACGACGAACTCCATCCGGACCCAGCCCGAGCCGTGGTTGGACATGTTGTCCATGCGGCCCTTGCGGACGCCCATGAGCTGGGTGACGGCACCCATGTGCTCCTCGGGCACGTCCACGGTGAGGCGCTCGACCGGCTCGTGGGTCTTGCCGTTGACCTCCTTGGTGACCACCTGCGGCTTGCCGACGGTCAGCTCGAAGCCCTCGCGGCGCATGGTCTCGATCAGGATGGCCAGCGCCAGCTCACCGCGGCCCTGCACCTCCCAGGCGTCCGGACGCTCGGTGTCCAGCACGCGCAGCGAGACGTTACCGATCAGCTCGCGGTCCAGGCGGTCCTTCACCTGGCGGGCGGTGACCTTGCGGTCGATCTTGCCCGCGCCGGACTTGGCGTCCGCGCCCTTGCCGGAGCCGCCGCGGCCGACCAGCGGCGAGGTGTTGGTGCCGATGGTCATCGAGATGGCCGGCTCGTCCACCGTGATCAGCGGCAGCGCGATCGGGTTCTCCGGGTCGGCCAGGGTCTCGCCGATCATGATGTCGGAGATGCCGGCGACGGCGCAGATGTCACCGGGGCCCGCCACCTCGGCCGGCTTGCGGGTGAGCGCCTCGGTCATCAGCAGCTCGGAGATGCGGACGTTCGAGATGGTGCCGTCGCGCTTGATCCAGGCCACGGTCTGGCCCTTGCGCAGCTCGCCCTGCTCGACGCGGAGCAGCGCGATGCGGCCGAGGAAGTTGTCGGCGTCCAGGTTGGTGACGTGGGCCTGGAGCGGGGCGTCCTCGTCGTAGCTGGGGGCCGGGACGTGCTCCAGCAGGGTGGAGAAGAACGGCTCCAGGTTGGTGCTGTCCGCGGGAACGGTGCCGTTCTCCGGCTTGGTCAGCGAGGCGACGCCGTCACGGGCGCAGGCGTAGACGATCGGGAACTCGATCTGCTCCTCGTCCGCGTCCAGGTCCAGGAACAGGTCGTAGGTCTCGTTGATGACCTCGTCGATCCGGGAGTCCGGACGGTCGGTCTTGTTGATGCAGAGGATGACGGGCAGCCGCTGGGCGAGCGCCTTGCGGAGCACGAAGCGGGTCTGCGGCAGCGGACCCTCGGAGGCGTCGACCAGCAGGACGACGGCGTCCACCATCGACAGACCGCGCTCGACCTCGCCACCGAAGTCGGCGTGGCCCGGGGTGTCGATGATGTTGATGGTGATCGGCGCGCCACCGTCCTTGGGGTGGTACTTGACCGCGGTGTTCTTCGCGAGAATGGTGATGCCCTTCTCGCGCTCCAGGTCGTTGGAGTCCATCATCCGGTCATCGAGCTGCTGGTGGGCGGCGAAGGCGCCGGCCTGCTTGAGCATGGCGTCGACCAGCGTGGTCTTGCCGTGGTCGACGTGGGCGACGATGGCGACGTTACGGATGTCGTTGCGCGTGGGCATGCCTTGCTGATTCTCCCGGAATCGTGGGTTGCGGCGCCCGGCTGCGTGACGCGCACTTGCGATCCCTGTCGATCGCCGCCGCCCGTTCCGCCTGCTACTACCGGTCCACCCGCCGGGCACATGGCCATGCCTCGGCTTCCTCCTATCGTACGGGGAAGGGCCGAGGTGGGCGGAAACGAGCTGGTCCGGCGGGATCAAGATCACAGATGGGTCACACCCCCTTCACCCGCCGGCCAGGCTTCGGCAGCCTGTCGTTCGTGGTCCGAGGGCCCTAGCGGCTCCAGCCCACGTCCTGGAAGCGCGGCCACCCGAAGCCGTACGCGCCCGCGCCGACGACTCCGGTCCGGACCCCGACCAGTTCCGGCCGCTGGTAGAGCGGCACCGAGTGCCCGAGCTGCCAGATCCGCACGTCCGCCTCCTGGAGCAGGTCCAGCCGGACGGTCCGATCCGGTTCGGCGGCCGCCCGGTCGAACAGCCGGTCGATCTCCTCGGTGCCGCTGCGGCCGAAGTTGCCGCCCGGGTCGGACACCCCGTCCGGGTCCGGCCGGGGCTTGGCGTAGGCGGGGCGCTGCTCGCTCGCCGGGCTGGGGCCGGCCGGCCAGGAGAACAGCGCGAGGTCGTAGTCCCCGGCCGCCAGGTGCTCCCCGACGAAGGACCCGGCGGGCACGGGCACCTGCTGCACCGCGATCCCGGCGTCCGCGAGGCCGGCGGTGAGGGCGTCGGCGGTGCGCTCGGCGGTCGCCGAACCCGCCGGGACGAGCAGCGAGAGGGCGAGCGGCTTGCCGTCCTTGGCCCGGGTGCCCCCGCCGGCGGGCCGCGCCCAGCCGGCCTCGTCCAGCAGCTTGGCCGGGTCCCCCTGGCCGGCCGCACCGCTGTTGTCCCGGTAGCCCTCCTGGTCGCCCGCGAGCAGGTGGCTGCCGAGCGGTGCGGCGGGCAGGCCGAGCGGGGTGAGCGCGGCGTCGGCGATCCGCTGCCGGTCGACGGCCCGGGTGAGGGCGCGGCGCACCAGCGGGTCGGTCAGCGGGCCGCGCGCGGCGTTCAGGGTGAGCTGGGTGAGCGAGGCCGCGGCGGCCCGGTGCACGGTGACGCCGGGCAGTGACTCGGCCCGCCGCAGGGCCAGTGCGGCCGCCTCGGGCACGGCCACGGGCGGCGGCGCGGCGGACGGGGAGGCGGAAGCGGTGGCGTCGGCGGCCTCCGGGGCGGGGGTCGGGGCCGGCACCGCGCGGTCCACCGCCGCGGTGAGCGGGGCGACGTCCAACCGGTCCTGGTCCAGCGCGTCCAGCCGCTGCTCGGGCGGCGTGGCGAGGAAGTCGATCCGGTCGGCCTTCGGCGGTTCGCCCCACCAGAGCGGGCTGCGCACCACGGTGACCGCCCCGCCCCCGGCGTCGTACCGGGAGAGCGCGTACGGCCCGGCGCTCGGGCCGCCGCCGTCGGTCAGCGGCCGCTCGAAGGCGGCCGGGGTGGCCGTCGCGGCGGCCGGGTAGAGCGGCCCGAAGAGCGAGCGCCACTCCGCGTACGGCCGCCGGAAGACCACCCGCACCTCGTGCGGGTCGGCGCCCGGGGTGACGCTGTCGATGGCGTCGTACCCGGCCGCCCTGCCGCCCCGGTAGGCCGGGTCCAGGCCGGACAGCGCGGTCCGCTGGGCGTCGAGGTCGGCGGCCGAGACCGGGGTGCCGTCGCTCCAGACGGCCCGCGGGTTGAGCCGGTAGGTCACCACCTGCGGCAGCTGCCCGGGCGGGGTGGACTCGGCGCCCGCCAGGTAGTCCGGGTCGGGCAGCAGCCGGCCGTGTTCGTCGGGCCGGAACAGCGAGGGGTACAGCGCGTGGGCGAGCAGCGCCGAGTCGGTGTTCGCCGCACCCTGGTAGACGTTCAGCGTGGCCGGGACGCCGTCCAGCGCCCAGCGCAGCGTGCCGCCGTCCCGGACGGCGGTGCGGTCGACGGGCCCGACGTCCCCGGTGGTGGCCGTGGGTTCGGGCAGGACCGGGGCGGGAGCGGGGGTGCGGGCGGGGCCCGGGTCGTCGGAGCAGCCGCCGAGACCGGCGGCGAGCAGCAGCGCGACGGCTGCGGCGGTGAGCTGGCGGACGCGCATGGCGGCCATGGAACGCCGCCCCGGGCCCCGGGCCCGCGCCGACACGGCGGGCCACCGGGTGACTGCACCCGTCCGGCCCACCGTTCGCGGGCGGCTACAGCGCCAGCTCGAACCAGACGATCTTGCCCTTGGGCGTGCGCCGGCTGCCCCAGCGCTCGGCCAGCAGGCTGACCAGTTGCAGCCCGCGGCCGCCCTCGTCGGTCTCCTGCGCGCGCCGCTGCCGGGGCTGGGCGTAGCCGTCGTCCCAGACCTCGCAGACCAGGCCGCGTTCGCGCAGCAGCCGCAGCCGGATCTCGCCCCGCCCGTGCTTGAGCGCGTTGGTGACCAGCTCGCTGACCAGCAGCTCGGTGGTGTCGACCAGCTCGTCCAGCCCCCGGGCGAGCAGCCAGCTGCACGCCAGTTCGCGGGCCTTGGCCACCGAGGTGGGCTCGGGCGGCAGGAACCAGTTGCCGACGGCGTCGTCCGGGAACGCGTGCACCTTGGCCATCAGCAGGGCGATGTCGTCCTCGCCGTGGTGCGGGTTGAGCTCGCCGAGCACGTGGTCGCAGAGGTCCTCCAGGCCCTTGCCCTCGTCGGAGAGCGCGGAACGGAAGGCCCGCAGGCCCTCGTCCAGCTGGTGCTTGCGGCTCTCCACCAGGCCGTCGGTGTAGAGGGCGAGCACGGCGCCGTCCGGGAGGGTCAGTTCGACCTCCTCGAAGGGCTCTCCGCCGACGCCGAGCGGCAGGCCGGGCGGCACGTCGAGCATCCGGGAGCCCTCGCCGGGGCTGAGCAGCACGGGCGGCAGGTGGCCGGCGTTGGCGAAGACGCAGCGGCGGGTGACGGCGTCGTAGACCGCGTAGACGCAGGTCGCCAGGTAGACCTCGCGGGCCTCCTCGTCGGCCGTCGAGGTGAGCCGCCCGTACGGGGTGGGCGGGCCGGCCGGCACCGAGTCGTCGCCGAGGCCGCGGGCGATCTCGTCCAGGGCGGTGAGCACCTCGGCGGGGTCGAGGTCGAGCATCGCCAGGGTGCGGACGGCGGTGCGCAGTTGGCCCATCGCGACGGCGGCCCGCAGGCCGCGGCCCATCACGTCGCCGATGACCAGCGCGGTGCGGTTGCCCGGCAGCGGGATGACGTCGAACCAGTCGCCGCCGACCTCGGTGTTGTTGTTGCTGGGCAGGTAGCGACAGGCGATCTCCAGGCCGCTGGCGGCCGGGTTGCCCGGGGGCAGCAGGCTGCGCTGGAGGATCAGCGCCCGCTCGTGCTCGCGCCGGTAGAGCCGGGCGTTGTCGATGCAGACGGCGGCGCGGGCGACCAGTTCCTCGGCGATCGCGACGTCGCGGGCGTCGAAGGGCTCGCTGCCGATCGCCCGGGACAGCTGGACGAGGCCGAGCACCTGGTCGCGGGCGACCAGCGGGACGATCAGGGTGGAGCGCAGCAGCGGGTCGGGCCCGGGCTCGGGGATGACGCTGCGGCCGGTGCGCAGCGCCCGGGCGTGCGGGGAGCGGCGCGGGTAACAGAGGGTGCCGCCGGCCTCGGCGATCGGCAGGCCGGTGACCGAGCCGAGCACCGAGGAGGCCCCGCCGACCACGCTGGAGACGGCGACCCGGCGCAGTTCGCCGCTGCCGTCGGTGAGCACGGTGTCGCCGAGCCGTCCGGCGCTGGGCACCGTCTCGCCGGAGAGCAGCGCGGTGTAGAGGTCGACGGTGGCGAGGTCGCAGAACGGCGGGACGACGACGTCCAGCAGCTCCTTGGCGGTGGTCTCCAGGTCGAGCGTGGAGCCGATGTGGGCGCTGGCCTCGTTGAGCAGGGCCAGGTTGCGGCGCACGCCGTCGGCCTCGCGCTCGGCGACGTGCCGGCTGGTGACGTCGGAGACCTGCCCGGCCACGCCCATGGTCTGCCCGGCGGTGCCGTTCAGGCGGTACAGCGAGACGGCCCAGAGCCGGTTGCCCTCGCGGGTCGGGACGGCGCCGTGGAAGCGCAGGTCGAACACCGGCTCGCCGGTGGCCAGGACCTTGCGCAGGGCGGCCGTGAGCCGGTCGGCCTCGGACGGCGGGAAGAGGTCGTGCGGGGTGAGGCCCTCCAGGTCGGTGGGGACCAGGCCCATCCCGGAGGCGAAGGCGTCGTTGACCCGCTGCAGCCGCAGCCGGTCGTCGAACAGCACGAAGCCGGTGGGCGTCTGTCCGAAGACGGCCTCGGAGGCGGCCAGGTCGGTCTCGATCCGGCGCAGCTGCCCGAGGTCGACGGCCAGGCAGGTGGCGCCCGCGGTGGGCAGGGAGCTGTCGGGCATCAGGTAGAGCTCGGCGAGGCCCTCGCCGCCGTCGGCGTCCCGGTACGGGGTGGTGCCGACCCACTCCTCGCCCGCCAGGGTGCGCTCCAGCCGGGCCCGGCCGCGCTGCCACAGCTCGCGGGGCACGAAGGTGGAGATCGGGTCGGCGCCGACGGCCTCGGCGGCCGGGACGCCGAAGAACTCGGCGGCGCGCTCGCTCCACTGGCTGATCCGCCCGTCGGGGCCGATCGCGAAGGTGGCGACCCGGATGTAGTCGTAGATCGAGCCGGGGTCACCGGTGGCCCCCGCCCGGTCCACCGGGACGGGGTGGCGCCCGCGGACCGCGCCGTCCCGTACGGGCAGGTGCGCGGAACCGGCCTGCCCGGGTACGGCGGCATGACCGCTGCTGCTCGGCGACGCGCTCCGCGCCGGAGTGCTGTTCAACGGACCGACCCCTCCAACCCGCGACCGTCCGGATGTCGAGAAGACCGAGTATTCATCATCGAGGGGTGCGATCACACGCCCTCAACATCACAACATCAGATCGGGCGAAGGTTTTTGTCCTACCGCCCGCGCAACCACAATGCCACGCTCGCGCCCCCTTCCGGAGTGCGCGCTCCCCCCGAGCGCCCGCCGGTACGTGCGGCACCGCTTGCCTCCTGTTCGCTCCGCTCACGATCCATCGCTTCCACTACCCGCGAGCGCCTGCTCGAACCAGACCACCTTGCCGATGCCCTCGGCCCGGGCCCCCCAGCGCAGCGCCAGCCGGTGGACCAGCTCCAGCCCGCGGCCGCCCTCGTCGGCCTCGGCCGCGTGCCGTTCCCGGGGCGGGTCGGGCAGCGGATCGGAGATCTCGACCAGCAGCGTCTCGCCGAGCGTCAGCCGCACCCCGATGGGGGCGCTGGCGTACCGGACGGCGTTCGTGACCAGCTCGCTGACCAGCAGCTCGGCGGTGTCGGTGAGCTCCTCGACACCCCACTCGACGAGCGTGGCGCGGACCAGCCGGCGGGCCCGGGAGACGGCGGTGGGCTCGGCGGGCAGGGTCCAGCCCGCCGTCGGGGTGCCGGCCTGGCCGTGGCCGAGCCGGGCCAGCAGCAGCGCGACGTCGTCCGGCTCCCGGCCCTGCTCCATGGTGGCCAGCACCGCCTCGCAGGCGGCCTGGATGGAGGCGTGCGGCCCCTGGAGCACGGTGACCAGCCGGCCGAGGCCGACGTCCAGGTCCTTGTCCCGGGACTCGACCAGGCCGTCGGTGCACAGCGCCAGCAGACTGCCCTCGGGGATCTTCAGTTCGACCGATTCGAACGGGACTCCGCCCACCCCGAGCGGGGCGCCGGACGGCAGGTCGAGGATCCGGCCCGCGCCACCGGGCAGCGGGCCGCCGGTGCGGGTCGGCTCCGCGGCGTCCCCGCCCGGCACCACCAGCACCGGCGGGATGTGCCCGGCCTTGGCGACGGTGAGCCGGGCCGTCGCCGGGTCGAAGACCGCGTAGACGCAGGTGGCCAGCAGCGCCTCGTCCGGGCCCTGGGCGAGGTCGTCGGCCAGCTCGTGGACGTGCCGCAGCAGGACGTCCGGCGGCAGGTCCAGGGCGGCCAGCACCCGGACGGCGGTGCGCAGCCGTCCCATCGTGGCGGCGGCCCGCAGGCCGTGGCCCATCACGTCGCCGACCACCAGCGCGGTGCGGTCCCCCGGCAGCGGGATGACGTCGAACCAGTCGCCGCCGACCTCGGTGCCGCTGCTGCCGGGCACGTACCGGTAGGCGACCTCGACGCCGGTGGGCTGCGGGACCTGCTGCGGCAGCAGGGTGCGCTGGAGGGTGAGCGCGGCGGTGCGCTCGCGGGCGTAGAGGCGGGCGTTGTCCAGCGAGCTGCCGGCCCGGTCGGCCAGCTCGACGGTGAAGGCCAGGTCGTCCCGGTCGAAGCCCTCGCGGTAGCCGGCCCGGCTGACCAGCAGCAGGCCGATCACGATGCCGCGGGCACGCAGCGGCACCACCAGCATCGAGTGCACGCCGAGGTCCCGGGCGGCCTGCATCTTCGGGTCCCCGGGGTAGGTGACGTCGTCCAGCTGCTCGGCGCCGGACAGCAGCTCGGGCACTCCGGTGCGCAGCACCCGGCCGCAGACCGAGTCCTCGGCGAAGGTGATCCGGGCGCCGCGGCGGAGCATCACGTCCACCTCGGGGCCGTCCTGGACGGAGGCGGTGCCGAGCTGGAGCAGCGAGGTGCGGCGGTCGTGGCCGTGCCGGGGCAGGTCGTCACCGTGCGCGACGGCCTGGAGCAGGATCACCGCCGAGTGGTCGGTCAGCCGGGGGACGACCGAGCCGGCCAGTTCCTGGGCGATCCGGGAGGCGTCCAGCAGGTCACCGACCCGGGAGCCGAACTCGTTGAGCAGCGAGAGCCGGCGCCGGGCGTGCTCGACCTTGGCGACCGCCCGGTAGCGCTCGGTCACGTCCATCACGGTGCCGGAGATGCCGAGCACCCGGCCGGAGCGGTCGGTCATCCGGCTGTAGGAGATCGAGCGGTAGCCGGCCCGGGTGGTGACCGGGGAGGCCAGGGTGACGTCGATGACCGGCTCGCCGGTGGCCAGCACCTGGCGCTGGATGGCGGTGATCTCGTCCGCGGCCCGCTCCGGCAGCGTCTCGCCGGTGGTGCGGCCGACGTGGTCGTCCAGGGCGACGCCGTTCATCTCGGCGAGGGTCCGGTTGACGGCGGTGTAGCGCAGGTCGGTGTCCATGATGGCGATGCCCAGCGGGGACTGCTCGAACAGCGCGTCGCGCACCGCGAGGTCCCGCTCGACGGCCTGGACGGCGGCCGTCTCGGCCATGTTGACCTGGAGGAACGGGGTGCCGTCGCCGTCCACCAGGAGGGAGATCCGGGCGTCCACGGCGATCGGTTCGCCGTCCCGGTCGCGCAGCTCGGCGTAGCCGGCCCAGCGGCCGTGGCGCAGGGTGTCCTGGATCGCGTCCCGGATCCGGGCGACCTGCTCCCGGTCGGGGATCAGCTCCTCGATCCGGCGGCCGACCAGCAGTTCGTTCGGCCAGCCGAGCAGTTCCTCGGCGGCCGGGCTCCAGAGCACCACCCGGCCCGCGGTGTCCAGGATCGCGATGGCGACCTTGAGCATGTCCAGCAGGCTGCCACCGGCGGGTGCGCCGGGGGCACCCGGGGTGTCGGAGGGCCCGCCGGGGAACGGCCGGCCGGGACGGCT
Organism: Kitasatospora sp. NPDC036755; assembly: GCF_040636595.1. NCBI lineage: Bacteria > Bacillati > Actinomycetota > Actinomycetes > Kitasatosporales > Streptomycetaceae > Kitasatospora > Kitasatospora sp. NPDC036755. The sequence goes on along the minus strand of NZ_JBEZUT010000097.1, from coordinate 112 downwards.
GCGCGGGGCCGGCCCGGCTTCTGGGTCCGCCAGCTCAACGGCCGCAACCTCACCGAGTGCTGCGCCCTGGACCAGGTGCCGGCCACCCGGGCGGTCCTCGCCCCGGCCGTCG
>NZ_JBEZUT010000096.1:0-26703 GCF_040636595.1 Kitasatospora sp. NPDC036755 | reverse complement strand
CACGCTGTTGAGTTCTCAAGGAACGGACGCTTCCTTCGGACCGCCTTCCAGCGGACCCTCCGGGCTTCGTTCTTTCGTGTTTCCAGCTTATCAGACGTTTTCCGCCCCGTTTTCCGGAGTTTCATTCATCCGATTCGCTTTCCGCTTTGCCGCCCCGGTCTCCCGCGGCGACTCCGGAACTGTACGGGGACCGGCCCGCCACATGCAAATCGTCCCGCCCCGCTGTCGCGGGACGGGACGATCCGGTGTCCGAGCGCCGTCAGGCGCGGCCCATCTCCTCGGCGATGGCCGCCGCGAAGGTGTCGATGTCCGCCTCCGTGGTGTCGAAGGCGCACATCCAGCGGACCTCGCCGGTGTGCTCGTTCCAGAAGTAGAAGCGGTAGCGCTTCTGCAGCCGCTCGCTCACCTCACGCGGGAGGATCGCGAACACCGCGTTCGCCTGGACCGGGCGGACCACCTCGACGCCGTCGATCTCCCGGACCGCGGCCTCCAGGCGGCTGGCCATCGCGTTGGCGTGGCCGGCGTTGCGCAGGTAGAGGTCGCCGGAGAGCAGCGCCTCGAACTGGACCGAGACGAAGCGCATCTTCGAGGCGAGCTGCATCGAGGTCTTGCGCAGGTACTTGATGTTGCGCACCCGCTCCGGGTTGAGCACCACCACGACCTCGCCGAACAGCAGGCCGTTCTTCGTCCCGCCGAAGGAGAGCACGTCGACGCCCACGTCGGTGGTGAAGGCCCGCAGCGGCTGGCCGAGCGAGGCGGCGGCGTTGGCCAGGCGGGAGCCGTCAACGTGGACGAGCATGCCCAGCTGGTGGGCGTGCTCGGTGATCGCGCGGATCTCGTCGACGGTGTAGAGCGTGCCGAGCTCGGTGCTCTGGGTGATGGAGACCGCGAGCGGCTGCGCGCGGTGCTCGTCACCGAAGCCCCAGGCCTGCTGGTCGAGCAGCTCGGGGGTGAGCTTGCCGTCCGGGGTGGGGACGGTGAGCAGCTTGATGCCGCCCATCTTCTCCGGGGCGCCGCCCTCGTCCACGTGGATGTGGGCCGACTCGGCGCAGACCACCGCGCCCCAGCGCGGGAGCAGCGACTGGAGGGCGACCACGTTGGCGCCGGTGCCGTTGAAGACGGGGTAGGCCTCGGCCTTCTCGCCGAAGTGGCGGCGGAAGACGTCCTGGAGGTGGGCCGTGTAGTCGTCCTCGCCGTAGGCGATCTGGTGACCGCCGTTGGCGAGGGCCACCGCGGCGAGGACCTCCGGGTGCACGCCGGCGTAGTTGTCGCTGGCGAAGCCGCGGACGGCGGGGTCGTGCCGCCGTACCGCGTCCGTACGGGTGAGGTCGGTCATCGGGCTGTCAGCCACAGGTGCTGTCCGTTCAGTTCTGCTGCGGGGCGGTCCCAGAGGCCCGCCAGGTGTCCGGCGAGGTCGGCGGTGTCGGTGAAACCGGCGAACTTCGCCTCCGGCTTCTCGGCCCGCATTTCGGGGCTGACCAGCGCCTTGATGACCAGGATCGCAGCCGCCGCGGTGGGCTCGCCGTCGGGGGCGGTGGTCTCCTTCTTGAAGGAGTCGGCCATGGCGAGGGTCCACGCCTCGGTGGCGGCCTTGGCGGCCGCGTAGGCGGCGCCGCCGGCGGTGGGCTTGTGCGCGGCCGCGGCGGAGATCATCGCGTAGCGGCCGGCGGTGCTGCGGACCAGCGCGGGCTGGAAGGCCAGCGAGGTGTGCTGGAGGGTGCGCACGACGGTGTCGTGCAGGAAGTCCCAGTCGTCCAGCCGGGTGTCGAAGAAGGTCTTGCTGCCGCGCCAGCCGCCGACCAGGTGGAACAGGCCGTCGACGTGACCGTGCTCGGACTCCAGGTGGTCGGCCCAGTCGTGGACCTCCTGGGGGTCGAGCAGGTCGATCACCTGGCCGCTGACCTTGGCTCCGCGGACGGCAACCCGGGTGGCGTCCAGGGCGGACTCCAGGCGCTGCGGGTCGATGTCGGCACCGATCACGGTGGCACCGTCGGCGGTGAGGCGGCGCAGCACGGCGCGTCCGGCCGGGCCGCTGGCACCGGCGACGGCGATGACCTTGCCGGCCAGCGGGGCGTTGGTGGAGGTGGTCACGCGGCGGCTCCCTGGATACCGGTGCCGGTGATGCCGGCGGTGGCGGCGATGACGCCGCTCAGCTTCTTGTTGAGGGCTTCGTAGAACATGCTCAGCGGGAACTCGTCCGGGACCACGGCGTCGCACAGGGCCTTGTTGAGGGCCTTGCCGTCGGTGATGTCGAGCGGCAGCGCCTCGGGGCCCTTCGCCCAGGTGGAGGCCGGGTGCGGGGTGAGGTAGCGGGAGACCAGCTCGTAGGCGGCGATCCAGTGGGCCGACTTGGGCCGGTCGATGCCGTCGCGGTACAGGGTCTCGATCTCGCCGCAGAGCGCGTTGGTGACCTGCGGGGCGAGCTCCCAGTCGATGCTGAGGCGGTTGTCGCGCCACTGCAGCGCGCCGTTCTTGTGCAGGTAGGCGAAGAGCAGCTGGCCGCCCATGCCGTCGTAGTTGCGCACCCGGTCACCGGAGACCGGGAAGCGGAACAGGCGGTCGAAGAGGACCGCGTACTGGACGTCGCGGGCGTGCGGGTTGCCCTCGGTCTCCAGCTGCACCGCCTCCTTGAAGGTGGTGAGGTCGCAGCGGAGCTCCTCCAGGCCGTACATCCAGAACGGGCTGCGCTGCTTGATCATGAAGGGGTCGAACGGCAGGTCGCCGTGGCTGTGGGTGCGGTCGTGGATGAGGTCCCACAGGACGAAGGTCTCCTGCGCGCGCTGCTGGTCCTGGAGCAGGCCCTCGGCGTCGGCCGGGATCTCCAGGCCGAGCTGCTGGACGGCACTGGTGGAGACGGCGCGGAAGCGCGCGGCCTCGCGGTCGCAGAAGATGCCGCCCCAGGTGAAACGTTCCGGCGCCTTGCGGACGGCGACCGTCTCCGGGAAGAGCACGGCGGAGTTGGTGTCGTAGCCGGCGGTGAAGTCCGTGAAGGTGATCGGCACGAACATCGGGTTGTCGAAGCGGGTCCGCTCCAGCTCGGCCAGCCAGTCGGGCCACACGACGCTCAGCAGGACGGCTTCCAGGTTGCGGTCCGGGTTGCCGTTCTGGGTGTACATCGGGAAGACGACGAGGTGCTCCAGGCCGTCCTCGCGCTGCGCGGCGGGCTGGAAGGCCAGCAGCGAGTCCAGGAAGTCGGGCTCCCGGTAGCCGGTGTCGGCCCACTTGGCGAGGTCCGCGTCGACGGCGGCGAGGTAGGCGGCGTCGTGCGGGAAGTTCGGGGCGAGCTCCTCGACGGCGGCGCGGACGGTGGCGACCAGCGGGTCGACCGTGTGCCGCTGGACGGCGGCCAGGTCGATCGAGCCGTCCTTCGACTGGAGCGGGCGCAGCGTCTCGACGGCCTCCTTCAGGCGCAGCCAGGCCGGGTGGCCGGCGAGGGTCGAGACCGGGGCGTCGGCCGCCACAGCGAGCCTTGGCGAAAGATTCTGCATCGTGGACTCACTTCGACAGGAGTTATTTCAACGAGGACACCATAAGTACGAAAGGTTCTCCCGTTCAAGGGGGTCGATACCGGCAAAGTTCCGGCGCGCCGCCGCTCCGGCGCCGAAACCTTCGGCGGGAGACGGGTTGTCCGGCATGTGGACTGTGATCTGGATGATCTGGACAGATGCGCCGTTCTGATGCGAACCTCCCCGCATGCTCCCGGCGGTGATCACGGTGGCCGAACGCCACGACAGCCCGTTCCGGGCGCCCTCCCGTCGGCACGTCTGCCGTCGCTGTCGCTGTCGCGCGCGCGGCCATTGCTGCCGCTGTCGCCGCTGCTGTTGACCGGTCCGCCGCCGACCCGGCTGCCACCGGTCCGGCCCGGAGGGCGCCGCGGACGCGGGCCCGTACGCCGACCATGCCGCGTGTGTTCCGGCGCCGCCACCGGGGGGAAGTGACCCGCCGGGATGCGGGCCGCCCGTCGCGCCCTCCCGTGCCATTCCTCGTCCCCCCGTCCCGCCGGTCCTTTCCCTGGAGCCCCGTCATGACCCTCCGCAAGCCGTCCGCCGCACTGCCCCTCGCCGCGCTGGTCGCCGCCGCGGCCGTGCTGACCGCCTGCGCGCCGCAGGATTCGAAGTCCGACACCGCCTCCGGCACCCCGGGCGCGGCCGGGACGGCGGCGGGCTGCGCGCCGGGGGCGCTGGCCACCCGCACCGCCGGAACGCTGACCGTCGGCACCGACAAGCCCGCGTACGACCCGTGGTTCTCCGAGGACAAGCCGGAGAACGGCAAGGGCTTCGAGTCCGCCGTGGCCTACGCGGTCGCCGAGAAGCTCGGCTACCCGAAGGAGAAGGTCAGCTGGGTGGTGGCGCCGTTCAACAAGGCGACCGCCCCGGGCGCCAAGGACTTCGACTTCGACATCAACCAGGTGTCCGTCAGCGACGAGCGCCGGCAGGCGGTGGACTTCTCCTCCGGCTACTACGACGTGCGCCAGACCGTCATCGCGCTGAAGAACTCCAAGGCGGCGAGCGCCAAGAGCATCGCCGACCTCAAGGGCGCCAAGCTCGGCGCCCAGGTCGGCACCACGAGCCTGGACACCATCACCGACACCATCAAGCCGACCACCCAGCCGGCCGTCTTCGACTCCAACGACCTGGCCAAGGCCGCTCTGAAGAACGGCCAGATCGAGGCCCTGGTGGTGGACCTGCCGACGGCCTTCTACATCACCGGCGCCGAGGTGCCGGAGGCCCAGGTGGTCGGCCAGTTCGAGGTGACGGCCAAGGCCGAGCAGTTCGGCCTGGTGCTGGACAAGGGCTCCAAGCTGACCGGCTGCGTCTCCCAGGCCGTCGACGCGCTGCGCGCCGACGGCACGCTGGCGAAGCTGGAGAAGCAGTGGCTCTCCGACGCCGTCTCGGCACCGGTGCTGAAGTGAGCGCTGATCTGGGCCCCGGGCTGAGCGGTGAGGCCTCGGACGGCTCGGTTCCCACGGGGCTCGCCAAGGCGCCGGCGGCGCGCACCGGAACGGCGGCCGGAACGGCGGAAGGGGCGGTGGCCGGATCGGCGAGTGGATCGCCGGCCGGGGCGCCGGCGGCGGAGGACGGCTATCGCCCGTCCGAACGGCGGCTGGCGCACGAGGCGTACCGGCGCGCCCGGGCCCGCCGCTCGGCGCTGATCGCCTCCGCGTCGACCCTGGTGACGGCCGTCGTGCTCTACCTGCTGGTCGTCAACTCCCCCGGCTGGGAGGTGACCCGGCGGACCTTCTTCAACCTCGACTACGCCCGCCAGGCGCTGCCCGAGGTGCTGAAGGGGCTGCGGCTGAACCTGGAGCTGATGCTCGGCTGCGGCGCCCTGATCCTGGTGTTCGGGCTGCTGCTGGCGGTGCTGCGGACGCTGCGCGGGCCGGTCTTCCTGCCCGTGCGGCTGCTGGCCACCGCGTACGTGGACTTCTTCCTCGGGCTGCCGATGATCATCTGCCTGCTGGTGATGATCACCGGGGTCCCGGCGCTGCGGCTGACCGGAGTGACCACGGATCCGCTGCTCCTGGGCGGGGCCGCGCTGGTGCTGACCTACTCGGCGTACGTGTCGGAGGTGTTCCGCTCCGGCATCGAGTCGGTTCACCCGAGCCAGCGGGCGGCGGCCAGGTCGCTGGGGCTGACCAACGCGCAGGCGATGCGCTACGTGGTGCTGCCGCAGGCCGTCCGCCGGGTGGTGCCGCCGCTGCTCAACAACCTGGTGAGCCTCCAGAAGGACACCGGGCTGGTCTCGATCGGCGGCGCGATCGACGCGGTGTACGCGGCGAAGATCATCGCGGCCCGCTCCTTCAACTTCACGCCGTACCTGGTGGCGGGGCTGGTGTTCATCGTGCTGACCATTCCGCTGACCCGGTTCGCCGACTGGCTGACCGCCCGGATGAACCGCCGCCAGCTGCAGGGAGGTGCGGTGTGACGGCGAACGAGGTGCTCCGGCTGGAGTCGGCGCGCAAGTCCTTCGGCGACCAGGTGGTGCTGCGCGACGTGGACCTCGCCGTGGCCGAGCACTCGGTGACGGCGCTGATCGGCGCGTCCGGCTCCGGCAAGTCCACGCTGATGCGCTGCGTCAACCTGCTGGAAGGGATCGACGACGGGGCGATCTTCCTGGACGGTGAGGAGATCACCGATCCGCGCGCGGACGAGGACGCCGTGCGGCGCCGGATCGGCGTGGTGTTCCAGTCGTACAACCTGTTCCCGCATCTGACGGTGCTGGAGAACATCACGCTCGCGCCGCGCCGGGTGCACCGGGTGGCCCGGGCCGAGGCGGAGGGCCGGGCGCTGGAACTGCTCGACCGGCTCGGGTTGGCGGCCAAGGCGAAGGAGTACCCGGACCGGCTCTCCGGCGGGCAGCAGCAGCGGGTCGCCATCGTGCGCGCGCTGGCCACCGGGCCCCGGCTGCTGCTCCTGGACGAGATCACCGCGGCGCTCGACCCGGTGCTGGTCGGCGAGGTGCTGTCGGTGGTGCGGGACCTCAAGGATCAGGGGATGACGATGGTCCTCTCCACCCACGAGATGGGCTTCGCCCGCGAGGTCGCCGACCGGGTCTGCTTCCTGGACAACGGGGTGGTGCTCGAACAGGGGCCGCCGGAGCAGGTGTTGGGGGATCCGCAGGAGGAGCGGACCCGGCAGTTCCTCAGCCGGGTGGTCGCCTCGGGGCGGCTCCAGGGCTGAGCGGCTCCAGGGCTGAGCGGCCCCCGTCGGCTCGGGCCCGCTGAGCGGGTCGGGCCGAGCGGGCCCGGCTCGGCCGGCTCTGAGCGGGTCGGGCCTGCGGCTGGGGACGGGGGCAGGCGTAGGGCAGGCGTGCGGCCATGGCTTCGCTACGACGGGCACCACTGTGCGCCCCCGTACGCGCCCTGGCCGCTCCCGGCCGGCTGCGGTGATCGTGGACCGGACGTCCGTCGCCGCGCCCGGGGGCGGTGAACAGGTGACAACGGACCGCGAACAGGTGACAGCCGACAGATTTCATCATCTGTTCGCTGACCGCTGTCCGTCCACATCTGTTCGCCGCCCCCGGCGCCCACCGCCCCGGGAGGCCGCCGTTGCACGGACCCGCCCTGGTCAACTGGCTCCTCGCCCTCCTCGCCGCCGGCGCCGGCACCTCCTGCCTGGCCCGGCTGCGCCACTCCCCCTGCGGCCCGGTCGCCGCGCACCGGCCGCTCGCCCGTGAGTCCGACGCGGCCGAGGCCCTGATGGGGCTCGGCATGGCCGCCATGGCCGTCACCGGCGCCACCGTCCCCGCCACCGTCTGGGCCGCGCTCTTCGGCCTCCCCGCCACCGCCTTCCTGCTCGCCGCCGTCCACGCGCCGGCCGGTCGCGCGCACCGGCTGCACCACGCGGTCGGCGCGCTCGCCATGACGTACATGGCCCTCGCGATGGCGACCGCCTCCGGCCACGGGCACCACCCGGCCGCCACCGGCCTTCCGGTCCTGACCGGGGCGCTCCTCCTCTACTTCGGCGGCTACACCCTCTGGACCGGCAGCCGGCTACTTCGCACTCCGGCGGGCACCCTCGCGGTCGGCACCGCCGGCCTGCCGCAGGCCTGTCGGCTCACCATGGGGATCGGCATGTTCGCCATGCTCCTGACCATGTGACGGCCCGGCCGTGCGCCGACCGGGCGGATGCTCCGGCCTCGCGGCCCACCCGCCCGGCGCCCCAAGCCCCCCGTCCGGGCGTGGCGTTGGTCACTGGCCGGTCGAAAGCCGTTCCACCGGACGTCGCCAGCGCATAGGTTGGCGGGGAGCGCGTTGTCGCGTTCCGTGCGTACTCGGGGAGCCCATCGATGCCTGCCCTGATCGGCCTGCTGCTGCTCGGCCTGCTGCTGTCGACCCTCGCGCCCCGGCTACTGGCCCGGGCCCGTTGGGCGGAGCGCGAACCCGTGCTGGCGCTGCTGGTGTGGCAGTGCCTGGTGGTGGCGGTACTGCTGTGCTGCGCGCTGGGCCTCCTGCTGGCGGCCTCCGCCGCCCTGCCGGAGCTGCGCGTGCTGGTCTTCTCCGGCGCGCCGCACGGCGTGGAGGCGGCCTACGGCCTCCAGGAGGCCGAGGGCTGGGGCCGGCTGTGCGCCGCGGTGCTGGCCGCGGGCGGGGTGCAGACGGTGCTGGCGCTCACCCGGGAGGTCCGTACGGCCAAGGCCCTGCGCAACCGTCGGCACGCCCAACTTGCGACCCGCGCACCGGAGTTGCCGGACTCCATCGAGACCGCCCGGAGCCGCCGGGAGCGGCTGGTGGTCCTGGAGAACGTCCGCCCGGAGGCGTGGTCACTGCCCGGTCCGGACTCCCGGCTGGTGGTCACCACCGGCGCCCTCCGACAGCTGACCGACCGGGAGCTGGCCGCCGTGCTGAGCCATGAGCGCGGCCACGTCCGGGCCCGGCACCACTGGCTCCAGCAGTTCGCCCAGGCGCTCGCCTCCGGTTTCCCCGGGGTCGGCGTGTTCAGCACCTTCCGGGACCAGGTCTCCGAGCTGGTCGAGCTGGCCGCCGACGACCGGGCCGCCCGCCGGCACGGCCGGCACACCACCGCCCTCGCGCTGGCCGAACTCAACCTGGACCGCGGGGTGTTCGGATCGTGTCCGCCAGGCCTGGCCCAGTCCCCCAAGCGCGTCGACCGCCTGCTCGCAGGCCGGCCGCGGCTCTCCGTCCCGCACCGGCTCCGGCTCACCGTCGCGGCGCTCGCCGTGCCCGCCGTGGTCGTCCTGCTGGCCGCCGCGCCGGGACTGCACTCACTGCTCTGAGGTCAACCCCGAACCGCTGGCCTTAACTTGACGGCTGGTCAGTTCCCGTTTCCCCGGCGCCACAGCCCGCACCGGCCCCGTCCCCGAGGGTCAGCTCCAGCACCTGACGGTGGAGCGGCCGGGCCTGTTCGTAGCGGTCCCGGCCGGCCTCGGTGAGGGTGAGCTGGACGCCCCGCCGGTCGCTCTCGCACATCGCCCGGACGACCAGCCCGGCCTTCTCCAAGCGGGCGATCAGCCGGGAGAGCGCGCTCTGGCTCAGATGGACGGTGTGGGCCAGCTCGCTCACCCGCACCGCGATCCCGCCGCCGCACGCCTCGACGAGGCGCTCCAGCACCTCGAACTCACTCATGCCCAGCCCGTACCGCTCGCCCAGCTCGCGGTCGAGCAGGCACGCCGTGGCGGCGTGCCGGGCCAACAGCTCGCGCCACTGCGATACGAGACCGGCCTCCGCCGGGGAGTCGAGTTCAGCCACGCCGCCACCCTAGCACGTGCACCGGCAATTATTGTGTTCACATCTAATTCATTTGCATTGAATGCACATGCATGTACTGTCCTCCCCATGACCACCGCGACCACCTCACCGCCCGATGCTCCGTCAACCAGCGGGCCGCACTGGACTCCCCGCCTCTGGGGCACCCTGATCGTGCTCTGCGCCGCCATGTTCCTGGACGCCCTGGACGTCTCCATGGTGGGAGTCGCCCTTCCGTCCATCGGCTCCGACCTGCACCTGTCCACCTCGACCCTGCAGTGGGTGGTCTCCGGATACGTGCTCGGCTACGGCGGCCTGCTGCTGCTCGGCGGGCGCGCCGCCGACCTGCTCGGCCGCCGCCGGGTGTTCCTCGTCGCCCTGGGCGTCTTCGCCGCAGCGTCACTGCTCGGCGGCCTGGTGGACGACGGCGGCCTGCTGATCGCGGCCCGCTTCCTCAAGGGCGTCAGCGCGGCCTTTACCGCGCCGGCCGGCCTGTCGATCATCACCACGACCTTCGCGGAGGGCCCGGCCCGCAACCGCGCCCTGTCGATCTACACCACCTGCGGCGCCAGCGGCTTCTCGCTCGGCCTGGTGCTCAGCGGGCTGCTCACCTCGGTCGGCTGGCGCTGGACCTTCCTGATGCCCGTCCCGGTGGCGCTGCTCGCCCTGGTCTTCGCCGTCCGGCTGCTCCCCCGGCCGGTCGAGGAGCGGGCCAAGGGCGGCTACGACGCACTGGGGGCGATCACCGGCACCGCGACCGTCCTGCTGCTGGTCTTCACCGTCACCGAGGCCCAGGGCGCCGGCTGGCTGAGCCCGCGCACCCTCGGCTCGCTGGTCGTGGTCGCCGCGCTGGCCGCCGCCTTCCTGCGGGTGGAGAGCCGCGCCGCGCACCCGCTGGTCCGGCTCGGCATCTTCCGCAACGGTTCGGTGGCCCGGGCCAACGTGGTCGCCTTCGCGATGACGGGCGCGTACGGCGGGTTCCAGTTCGTGGTCACCCTCTACCTCCAGCAGCTGCTCGGCTGGTCGGCCCTGGAGATGGCCCTCGGGCTGCTCCCCGCCGGGGCCTTCATCGCGCTCTCGGCGCCGTTCATGGGTCCGATCGTGGACCGCTTCGGCACCGGGCGGCTGCTGCCGATCGGCTTGTTCTCGCTGGTCGCCGCGTTCGCGCTGTTCCTGCGGCTGGACGAGCACAGCTCGTACCCGGGCCTGGTGCTGCCCTCGATGCTGCTGCTCGGGGTGGGCTTCGCGTTCGCCTTCCCGTCGGTGAACATCGCCGCGACCGACGGCGTGGCCGACGAGGAGCAGGGCCTGGCCTCGGGCCTGGTGAACACCGCCATCCAGGTCGGCACCGCGGTGGTGCTGGCCGGGGCGACCGCGATGATCACCGCCGGCAGCGCGGGCGGCGACAGCCCGCAGGCCCAGCTGGACGGCTACCGGCCGGCACTGCTGTTCGTCACGGCGGTCGCCCTGGTCGGCCTGGTGGTCGCGACGGTGGGCGCCCTGGTGGACCGGCGCCGCACGTCAACTCCCTCGTCGGTACCGGATTATGATTACGCGACAGTCGGATCGACCGCGACCCGGGCCGAAGTCCTGACCGAGCACTGACCTTCATGCCCGGCCCGCAGCGGCCTGCGGGCCTCGGGCCATGGCGCCGGCTCCACCAAACCCCCGTGTTGGTGGAGCCGGCCGTCTTCGTGGTGGCCGCCCGGGCAGTGCCCGTCGGGGCACGGATCCCCCGGAGCGGCGGTCGGCTCCGCAAGTATATTGGCTCGGAGCCAACGAACGTTCGGAGCAGACACGATGGCACCTCGCGGGGATTCGGTCAATGAGGAGATGCGGCAACGCTCCCGCAGGCGCATCATGCGGGCCACCGTCGAACTCGTTGACCAGCGCGGGTACGCGGGCACCACGCTGACGGACATCGCCGAGCGCGCCGGGCTCGCCCGCGGGCTGCTCTCGTACTACTTCGACGGCAAACGGCTGCTGATGCAGTCCGCGACGCACCGGATGATGCACCAGTCCCTGGCCTGCTCACTGGCGGAACTGGCCCCCGGCGCCTCCCCCGACGCCCGGCTGGCCCGGGCGATCGACGTCGTGCTCGGGCTCGCGATGGACCACCCCCGAGTGATGCGCTCGCACCTCGCGCTGATCCTCGACCCGGACAACGGCGCCTTCGTCCAGGACCCGGAGCAGCAACAGCTCGGCGCCCTCCTCCAGGGACTGCTGCGGGACTGGGGCGCGCCCGACCCCGCCGCCGAGCACGCGGTGCTGCGCAGCGCGCTGATGGGCGGTTGCATCGGAGTGCTGCTGCCGGGCGCCGAACTTCCGCTGGCGCCGATCCGGGCCGACCTCTTCCGCCGCTACGACCTGGCCTGGGAGCTGGGCGACCCGCCGCAGCCGGCCCCGCCGGAACGCGAACGGCCGCCGGCCCGCGGCTGACGGCGGGTGGGCGGCCCGGTGTCCGACTGCCGGGGGCCTGGTGAGGGAGGGATCTCACAGGCCCCGGACGGCAGCGACTCAGCGTTCCTTCAGGATCGAGGCGAGCAGGTCTATCGTGCGCTCGGGCGTGAGACTGTCCACGCAGAGCCGCTCCATGACCTGGATGTAGGCGTCGACGTCGTCCCGCTTGTCCAGGTAGAGCGCACTGGTGAGCTGCTCCAGGTAGACCACGTCCGCGAGGTCCTGCTCCGGGAAGCGCAGGATCGTGAACGCCCCGGACTCGCCCGCGTGCGCGCCGAACCGGAACGGCATGACCTGGATCACCACGTTGGCCTGCTCGGCGACGTCGATCAGGTACTGCACCTGGCCGCGCATCACCTTGGGCCCGCCGACCGGCCGGCGCAGCGCCGCCTCGTCGATGACCGCCCACAGCCGCGGGCTGGCGCCCTCGGTCAGCAACTTCTGACGGCGCAGCCGGAGGCTGACCCGTCGCTCGACCTCCTCCTCGCTGATGACCGGCCGACTCTGGCCGAAAACCGCCCGTGCGTACTCCTCGGACTGGAGCAGTCCGGGGATGAACTGCACCTCGTAGGTGCGGATCAGCTGGGCGGCCTCCTCCAGACCGACGTAGGTCTGGAACCATCCCGGCAGCACGTCGTTGAAGCTGTGCCACCAGCCGGACTTGTTGGCCTCGCGGACGAGGCCGAGCAGGGCCTCCCGCTCGATGCCGTCGTCCACGCCGTACAGGCTGAGCAGGTCGGCGACGTCGCGCTCCTTGAAGCTGACGCGGCCGAGTTCCATGCGGCTGATCTTGGACTCGGAGGCCCGGATCGCGTAGCCCGCGTCCTCGCGGGTGATGCCGCGCGCCTCGCGAAGGCGTCGCAGCTGCGAGCCGAGGAGGATCCGGCGGACCATCGAGCCGCCGCCCGGCTGAACTGTGGTCATGCGGTCGAAACCTCCACCTAGGGCAAACAGCGCACAGTCTGCCATCAGTTGAGCGCTCACGGTGCCGATACTGACGGATGTTCCTATCAGTTCCGCGCTCCGCACACCAGGATGCACGTGCATCCGGCGCTTGCATATGCCAATAGTGCGACTGCACGTGAATCGACTCTTGCATCTGCAGTGAGCGCACACCACCATGGTGCACGTGCACCTGCACATCCCTGGCAATCCCGCGGGCTCCGCGTCGACCCCACGCGCGACTCCGTGCACCGACCCGACGGCATCCCCCGCGTCATCGGGCGTTCGAGTGCGCGCGCGCCTGGTCGAGGGGGCGGCCGAGCGGCCGAGCGAGTCGGAGGTGACCGGCATGACCCCGGCGGGTCCAGCCGTGTCCGCCCCCTTATGGGAGGAGCTCTTCATGAGCACCGGTACGGCTTTGGCGGTTGACCCCCATGTGGTCACCTGTACGCTCGCTCCTCGCTTCGAAGCCGTCAGAACCGCGCGTGACTTCGCCCGGACCACGCTTCAGCGCTGGGGCCTGACCGAGCTGTTCGACGACGTCGCGCTGGTGGCCTCGGAACTCGTGACCAACGCGCTCCGGCATGCGATCGGCGCACGGCCCGACCCGTCGGGCGGCGCCCAGGGCGAGTACGACTTTCCCACACAGCCGACCGCGGACGGCCGGCTGCCGATCCGAATAAGCCTGGTGCACCGCGCACCCCAGGTGGTCTGCGCGGTGAGTGATCCGAGCAGCATCGGGCCGGTCGCCCGGGAGGCCGACTTCGTCGCCGAATCCGGCCGTGGACTGCACCTGGTGGAGTCGTTCAGCCGCTCCTGGGGCTGGCACCCGCTGGGCAGCGGCAAGGTGGTGTGGGCGATGTTCGAGGCCGAGTCGGTCGGCGGCTCCCCGCTGGACGGACACCCCGTGCTCAGCGGGCGCTCACCGCTCGACGGCCCCCTCGACGCCGGCGGACGGCATCGGCGCTCGGCCTAGGACGGGCCCCGGTCCCAGGACCGACCGTTCGGAGGGAGCCGCTCGGGGCGGGCTCCGCGCCGGCCGGCGTGCGGCCGGCCGGGAGGAACCCCGGGAGGACCACACCCCGGGCCCTTCCGTCGCCATGACAGCGCGGACGTCGCCGCTGACATCACCACGGATGTCACTGCGAACGTCGCCGCGGATGCCGTCACGGATGTCACTGCGGACGTCGCCGCGGACCTCGTCACGGATGCCGTCACGGACGGCTCCGGACCGCCGGGCGGCCGGCGGATCCGAGGAGAGGCTCCGGGGAGCGGCACCCGGAGGAGGCAAAGACAAAGGCCGTCGTGGTGTCGGCACCCACGACGGCCCCCCGATGGTGGAGCACGACGGTCAGTCAGACCGCCAGGTGGTCGAACTCCCCGTCCTTCGCCCCCAGCAGCAGGGCGGCGATCTCGGCCCGGGTGTAGATCAGCGCGGGACCGTCCGGGAACCGCGAGTTGCGCATCGCCACGTCGCCGCCCGGCAGGGCCGCGAACTCGACGCAGTTGCCCTGGGAGTTGCTGTGCAGGCTCTTCTGCCAGACCACCCCCTGGAGGTCGGTGGCGGCCATCCCGTTGTAGGTCTCGTACGAGCCGTGCTTGTCCTGCGAGTCGTGCATATAAATCTCCCGAAGAGCTCCGGAGTTGTCGTCCTGCGCGGCGCCCCCGGCGCCGCCGAAACGAACGGACCGGCCCCGTACCGGTCCGGCACAACGCCTCACTTGACGCGATGATAGCCGCAGTGCACGTGCATCAGCACGGGACATTGCAGGTGCACGAGGCCTTTTACCCTCAGCCGCGAACTCTTCACGGGCCCTTCTCCTGACGGTACGTAAACGGACATAGCCGATGAATCGTCGAGCCCGCGATAACCGGCCGTGAGCATCTCCCCGCTGAATGTTGATCTTCGAATGCCGGGAGTCGCACGCCTGTGACCCTCCGTCAGGCCGACCTCATGCTGTGAGACATCTCACGCGCCCCGGATGCAACGCCGGCCCCCTCCGACGGCGTCCGGGCAAGCGCCGGTGATCACACGGAGGTTGGGCGAAGAATGTCCGGATTGTAGGCAAAGCGCCCGGAGCCGTGCCGCAGACGCACCGGCTCCGCACCATGACCGCGCGAAACCCGTACGGCAGCCGACTGCAAGCCGGACGGGCCGATGTCCTACGATCTCCGGCATGAGCACCGCAGCCATCCCGGGCGCGCCACTGCCCGTCCGCACTCCAGGCTCCCGTGCGCGGGGGCGCCACCGTCGTCCCGAGCGCCCCGAGATCCCGGCCGGCGCCCCGGCCCTGGTGCTCGCCGTGCCCGCGACCGCCGGGCCCGAGTCCCGCTCGGTCGTCGAGGAGTTGCTCTCGATCGTCCGCACCGAGCAGAACGGCGTCCGGACCGCGGTCGGCTACCTCCCCGGCAACGGCCCCGAGGGCGTGGACGGCGAGGACCGCACCGT
Organism: Kitasatospora sp. NPDC036755; assembly: GCF_040636595.1. NCBI lineage: Bacteria > Bacillati > Actinomycetota > Actinomycetes > Kitasatosporales > Streptomycetaceae > Kitasatospora > Kitasatospora sp. NPDC036755. The sequence continues at coordinate 11,647 of NZ_JBEZUT010000096.1, read as the reverse complement.
CGCCGAGCTGCTGGCCATGGCCGCCGAGGCGGGGCTTCCGACGCCCGTCCTGGTGCCGCTGGTGCCCGGTCCGCACACCTTCCTGACCGAGCTTCACGCGCTCGCCGCCGAGTACGGCGCGCCCGTCACCGACCCGCTGGGCCCGCACCCGCTGCTGGCCGAGGCCGTGCACGTCCGCCTGTCCGAGGCCGGGCTGGCCCGGGCCGACCGCGCCCGGCTGTTCGCCATCGCGACCGCCGCGGACGGCGTGGTGCTGACCACCGTCGGCGGCGAGGACGCGGCCGCCGCGGCCGGCATCACCGGCGTGCTGCTGGCCGCGCGGCTGGCCGTACCGGTCGTCGCCGCCGCGCTCGACGTGCCCGGCTCGGTGGCCGCGGCCGTCAACCACCTCAAGGAGACCGGCTCGCAGCGCCCGGCGCTGGCCCCGCTGGTGATCGGTCCGGAGGCGGACTCCGAGCTGCTCGCCACCGCGGCCGAGGAGACCGGCTGCCCGTCGGCCGCGCCGCTGGGCGCGTACCCGTCGGTCGGCCAGCTGATCGCCTCCACCTACCTGGCCGCCCTGCCCGCGCCGTCCCCGGAGGACCTGGCGCGGGCCGAGGCGGAGGCAGCGGCCGCCTCCGGGGCCGAGGGGGCCCCGGAGGGCGCTCGCGGCGCCCACGCGGCCGCCGAGGGCCCCCTCGGGCAGTAGTCGACACCGCGCGCCGCCCGCGCGCACCGAAGGGCCCGGAACGGCTTCCGTTCCGGGCCCTTCGGCTTGCCCTCCCGCACGTCCCGTCAAGTGCGGAAGTCGCGGAGCCGTCGAAGCGAAATGTCCGTTCTGGCCTTTCTGGAGCCATTTGAAAGGAAAAAGGGAGCGCGGATCCGAGGGCGCGGATCGCGACCGCTCCCCCACCTTCCGGTGTGCGCGACTCCACGATTCGACACATCGTCACGCCGCTCCTGAGACAGAGCCAGTTGTTGACTTCCGCAATGACATTGCTTGAAAACGATCATTTGCGATCTTGATGGACGGCGATTTTGGCAGTTCCCACTAAACCATGATGCACATCACAGTGGTTTGCAGTTTGAACTTGAGTCTGATTAACGTGCTCCCCGTTCGTGACCACACGAACCCGGTTCATCCGCAACGCCGAGTCCTGCCGTCGGGTGTCCTGGAAACGCGAAAACGCACCACGGCAGGAGCGGGGGACCCACAGGTAAGTCGCCCCGGACCGGTCTTCGGAACGGTCCAGGGCTAGGGGTGAAGCCGCGCCCACAGCGCGGCCGGGCAACTCCAGCCCGAATCCGACAGCTCACCTCGCAGGCGTGGGAGAGGACCGCGTCTTCATGCTGCCCACCAACGGCACTCGCCTGTCCAGCCGCACCCGCCGCGTGATCGCCGCCCTCGGCGTCGCGGGCGTCGGCCTCACCGTCCCCTGCCTCACCTCGGGCACCGCCTCGGCCGCCTCCGTCGCCACCTGGGACAAGGTCGCCCAGTGCGAGAGCGGCGGCAACTGGGCCATCAACACCGGCAACGGCTTCTACGGCGGGCTCCAGTTCACCTCCAGCACCTGGTCCGCCTTCGGCGGCACCGCCTTCGCGGCGCGCGCCGACCTGGCCACCAAGGACCAGCAGATCTCCGTCGCCGAGAAGGTCCTCGCCTCGCAGGGCCCCGGCGCCTGGCCGGTGTGCTCGGTCCAGGCCGGCCTCACCAAGGGAGGCGCCGCCGCCTCCGTCGACACCTCGGCGGGCTCGACCGCCACCAAGCCCGCGCAGAGCGCCAAGCCGGCCGCCCCGGCGGCTCCGGCGGCGAAGCCCGCCACCAAGCCGGCGCAGCCCCAGGCCCCCGCCGCGAAGCCCGCCGCGCCCGCCCAGGACGGCGCGCAGGCCGCCACGGGCAACGCCGCCTCGGGCAACCGGAGCGACTGGGTCAAGAAGGGCCCGCAGCAGGCCCAGGGCGCCGACTACACCGTGGTCCAGGGCGACTGGCTGTCCGCCATCGCCGACCAGCACCAGGTGCAGGGCGGCTGGCAGCGGCTCTACGAGCTCAACCGCGGCACCCTGACCGAGGGCCCGGACACCATCTACCCGGGCCAGCAGCTGTCCTTCGGCGGCAACGGCCAGGCCCAGGCCGCCCCGTCCTCCACCGGCAAGTCCGGCTCGGACTTCACCTGGTTCGACCGCTCGCAGAAGTCCGGTCAGTCCGCGAACGGCGGTGCCGTGAACGCCCAGCCGACCGCGCAGGCCCAGGCCCCGGCCGCCAAGCCGTCCACCAAGCCGGCCGCCAAGCCCGCTCCGCAGACCCAGACCCAGACCCAGACCCAGACCCAGACTCCGGCTGCCACCGGCAGCATGGCCGCCGCGGTCTCCTTCGCCGAGTCGAAGGTCGGTCAGGCGTACGTCTACGGCGGCACCGGCAACGGCGGCTGGGACTGCTCCGGCCTGACCCAGGCCGCGCTGCGCGCCGCGGGCATCTCCGTCCCGCGCGTCGCCGCCGACCAGGCCGCGGCCAGCACCCACGTCTCGCTGGACAGCCTCCAGCCGGGCGACCTGCTGTTCTGGTCCAACAACGGCAAGGACTCCGGCGTCTACCACGTCGCGATCTACGTCGGCAACGGCAAGTACGTCGAGGCCGCCAACCCGAGCTCGGGCGTCCGCGAGCAGAGCATCGCCAACTGGGCCCCGGACTTCGCCGGCCGGGTCTGAGGACGGCGCACGGACGACGGCGTTCGGACGACGAATGACGAATGACGGCTGACGGCTGACGGCTGACGGATAACAGCTGACAGATTTCATCGTCTGTCAGCTGTCAGCCGCCGGCCGTCATCCCCACGCTGACCATCCGCCACCCCCGGGGAGAGTCTGGTCGCTCTCCCCGGGGGTTCCGGCGTTCCCGCCGACGGTTCCGGGCTCTCCTCCGGCGGTTCCGCCCTGTCCCGTGGTGGATCCCCGCCCCAGCGGGCATGCTGCTGCTCTGCACCCGAGGAGGAGTCACATGGCCCAGGTCACCGTCACGCTCGACGCGAACCTCGCGATCGACGCGATGATGCTCTCCGGCACCAAGAGCCCCCAGGACGCCGTCGAACTGGTCCTGCGCGACTACCTGGCGCGCGGCCGTCGCACCGAGACCCGCACCGGCGAGGCGGCCGACGGACACCGACTGACCGTCGACCGCCCGACCACCCAGGAGGGCTGACCGCCCGACGGAAGCCCCCGCCGGCCCCGAAGGCCGTCGCGCGCACCACGACGGCCGACCCCGCGCACGCCGACGGGCCCCGGAGAGCGATCGCCCTCCGGGGCCCGTCGTTCGGCCGTGGCGGCCGGGGCTCAGCGCGCGCCGGCCCCGGTGGATCCGCGCATCACCAGCTCCGGCTGGAACATGAACTCGCCACGCTGGGCGGCGTTCCCGCCGACCTCCTCCAGCAGCGCGTCCACCGCCGCCGTCGCCATCGCCTCGACCGGCTGGCGGATCGTGGTCAACGGCGGCTCGGTGAAGGCGATCAGCGGCGAGTCGTCGAAGCCGACGACCGACACGTCCTGCGGCACCGACAGACCGCGCTGCCGCACCGCCCTGATCGCCCCGAGCGCCATCATGTCGCTCCCGCAGACGATCGCGGTGCAGCCCTTGTCCAGCAGCGCGCCGGCTGCCGCGTGCCCGCCCTCCACGCTGAACAGCGTGTGGTGGACGAGGTTCTGGGCCTCCTCCTGCCCGTACCCGAGCACCTCGCGCATCGCCGCCGTGAAGCCCTCGATCTTGCGCAGCACCGGCACGTACCGGCGCTGGCCGACGGCCAGCCCGATCCGCTCGTGCCCGAGCTCGGCCAGGTGCTGGACGGCCATCCACATCGCGGCCCGGTCGTCCGGCGAGATGAACGGCGCGTCGATCTTCTCGCTGTAGCCGTTGATCAGCACGAACGGCACCCCGCGCCCGGCCAGCCGGGCGTAGCGGTCGTGGTCGGCGGTGGTGTCGGCGTGCAGCCCGGAGACGAAGACGATGCCCGCCACGCCCCGGTCCACCAGCATGTCAACCAGTTCGTCCTCGGTGGACCCGCCCGGCGTCTGGGTGCACAGCACCGGCGTGAAGCCGTGTCGGCTGAGCACCTGCTCGATCACCTGGGCCAGCGCCGGGAAGATCGGGTTGCTCAGCTCCGGCGTGATCAGTCCGATCAGCCCGGCGCTGCGCTGGCGCAGGCGGGTCGGCCGCTCGTACCCGAGCACGTCGAGCGCCGCCAGCACCGTCTGCCTGGTGGCGGCGGAGACGTTCGCCTTGCCGTTGAGCACGCGGGAGACGGTGGCTTCGCTGACCCCCGCCTGCGCCGCGATGTCTGAGAGTCGCGCCGTAGTCACGGTCCCAGAGCCTATTCCAACCACGTCAGACCGCCCACCAGCCGGTGCTGTCCGGAGCGAGCACCGTCTCGCCGCCGTCCACCACGAGGTCCGTCGAGGCGAGCAGCAGCGTGCCCGGGGCCGCGATCCGCACCGGCTCCCCGGTGGTGTTCACGGTGCAGACGAAGGCGCCGCGGCGGAACACCAGGGTGCCCTCGGGTCCCTGCAGCCACTCGACCCCGGTGCCGGCGCCGAGGTCGGGCTGCGCCCGGCGGACGGCCAGCGCGCTGCGGTAGAGCTCCAGGGTGGAGTTCGGGTCGCCGGTCTGGGCCTCGACGCTCAGTCCGGCCCACTCGGCCGGCTGCGGCAGCCAGGACGGCCCGCCGGCCACCGGGCCGAAGCCGTACGGGGCCTCGGAGCCGGACCACGGGATCGGGACGCGGCAGCCGTCGCGGTAGCCGTCCTGCCCGGCCTGGCGGAAGAAGGACGGGTCCTGGCGGACCTCGTCGGGCAGGTCGGTGACGTCCGGCAGGCCGAGCTCCTCGCCCTGGTAGACGTACGCCGAGCCGGGCAGCGCCAGCATCAGCAGGCTGGCGGCGCGGGCGCGGCGCAGGCCCAGCTCGCGGTCGCCGGGGGTGCGGATCTGGGTGCCGAGGCCGGGCTCGTTGGCGAACCGGGTGGCGTGCCGGGTGACGTCGTGGTTGGACAGCACCCAGGTGGTGGGGGCGTCGACCGGGCGCATCGAGTCGAGCGAGAGGTCGATCACCTCGCGCAGCGCGGTGGCGTCCCAATCGGTGCCCAGGTACTGGAAGTTGAAGGCCTGGTGCAGTTCGTCGGGACGGACGTAGTTGGCGGTGCGCTGGACGGTCGGGGTCCAGGCCTCGGCGACGCCGATCCGCTGCCCCGGGTACTCGTCGAGGATCGTGCGCCAGCTGCGGTAGATCTCGTGCACGCCGTCCTGGTCGAAGAACGGCATGACGTCGTTGCCGAGCAGCTTGAGCTGGTCGGCGCCGCCGAGGTCGGGCAGGCCGGGGGCCTTGACCAGGCCGTGGGCGACGTCGATGCGGAAGCCGTCCACGCCCATGTCGAGCCAGAACCGCAGGATCGAGCGGAACTCGTCGGCGACGGCCCGGTTCTCCCAGTTGAAGTCGGGCTGCTCCGGGGCGAACAGGTGCAGGTACCAGTCGCCGGGGGTGCCGTCCGGGTTCGCGCTGCGCGTCCAGGCCGGGCCGCCGAAGATGGACTCCCAGTCGTTGGGCGGCAGTTCGCCCTGCTCGCCCTTGCCGGGGCGGAAGTGGTACCGGTCGCGCAGCGGGGAGCCGGGGCCCTCCCGCAGGGCGCGCTGGAACCACTCGTGCTGGTCCGAGGAGTGGTTGGGGACAAGGTCGACGATGATCCGCAGGCCCAGGTCGTGGGCGTCGCGGATCAGCGCGTCGGCGTCCAGCAGGGTGCCGAACATCGGGTCCACCGCGCGGTAATCGGCCACGTCGTAGCCGGCGTCCGCCTGCGGCGAGGCGTAGAACGGCGAGAGCCAGACCGCGTCCACCCCGAGGTCGCGCAGGTAGGGCAGGCGGCTGCGGATGCCGGGCAGGTCGCCCATGCCGTCGCCGTTGGAGTCGGCGAAGCTGCGCGGGTACACCTGGTAGATGACCGCGTCCCGCCACCAGCCTCTGGACGCGCTGCCAGTCACCGAAGCCAGGGCGGCCGCCTCGTGAGCGGTGTCGGCGGCAGGCCGGGAGGTGTCGGCCAGGTTCTGGGTCATGGACGGTATCCCTTGGGGACTAGAGGAGCGGAAGGCACCGGGATGTGGGGGCGCGTGACGGCGTGGCGGCGCGCTACGACTTGGAGGCACCGGCGGTCAGGCCGGTGACCAGGTGGCGCTGCACCAGGTAGAAGAAGGCCGCGGACGGGATCGCGATCAGCACGGCGGTCGCGGCCATCAGGTTCCACTGGGCGTCGTGCTCGCTGACGAAGGTCTGCAGGCCGACCGCCAGCGTGTACTTGTCGGAGCTGAGCATGAAGGTGGAGGCGAACGGCACCTCGGCCCAGTAGGTGAGGAAGGAGTAGAAGGCCGCCACCGCCAGACCCGGGCGGGCGAGCGGCAGCACCAGCCGCCAGAAGGTGCCGAACGGGCTGAGCCCGTCGACCCGGCCGGCCTCGTCGATCTCCACCGGGATGGTGTCGAAGTAACCCTTCAGCAGCCAGGCGCAGTACGGCACGGTGGTGGTCGAGTAGACCAGGATCAGGCCGGTGTAGCTGTCCAGCAGGCCGAGTTCGGAGAGCATCGTGTACATCGGCACGATCAGCACCGCGATCGGGAACATCTGGGTCACCAGCAGCGACCACATCAGCGGCTTGTGCCCGGGGAACTTCATCCGGGAGACGGCGTAGCCGGTGGTGGCGGCGAGCATCACACCGAACACGGTGGTGATCCCGGAGACCAGCAGGGCGTTGCCGAACCAGGTGAAGAAGTCGGTGTCGGAGAGCACGTGCTGGTAGTTCGACAGCGTCAGCTTGCCGAGGATCTCGCCGGGGTGGAGGTAGTCCGTCTTGTCCGGGCCGAGCGAGACGAACAGGATCCACGCGACGGGGAACAGCGCGATCAGGCCGGCCAGGATCAGGGTGCCGTGGGACAGCGCCCGGGCCAGCGGGCTGCGCTCGCCGCGGCGGCGGACCTTGACGGGCCGGGCAGCCGGGGCCGGGGCCGCCGCGCGGGCCGGGTGTTCGGTGGTGATGCTCATCGGGGGTACCTGCCTTCGTGGGTCAACTGGGTCCGGGGCCTCAGCCGTTGGCCTGCTCGTTGCGAGCGAGCCAGCGCCGGTAGAAGGCGGTGAAGACGATCAGGATGGACAGCAGGATCACGCCGTAGGCGGCGGACTGCGCGTAGTCCCGGGGGATCTGGCCGAAGCCGAGCCGGTACGCCCAGGTGACCAGCAGCTGGGCGTCGGGGGCGCCGGTGCCGAAGAGCAGGAAGATCACGTTGAACTGGTTGAACGTCCAGATCACGCCGAGCAGCACGACCGTGGAGGAGACGGAGCGCAGCCCGGGCAGGGTGACGTACCGGAAGCGCTGCCAGGCGGTGGCGCCGTCCATCTCGGCGGCCTCGTACAGCTCGGCCGGGATCGACTGGAGGCCGCCGAGCAGCGAGATCATCATGAACGGCACGCCGGCCCAGGTGTTCACCATGATCGCGGCCGCCTTCTGCGCCCACGGGTCGGTGAGCCAGCCCGGCTCGGGCAGGTGCAGGACGGAGAGCATGCCGTTGACGACACCGCCGTCGGCGAGCATCAGGCGCCAGGAGAAGACGGTGACGAAGGTCGGGACGGCCCACGGCAGGATGAGCAGCATCCGGTAGGCGGCGCGGCCGCGCATCTTCTGGTTGAGCAGCAGCGCGAGGCCGAGACCGAGGGTGTAGTGCAGGAAGACGCAGATGCCCGTCCAGGCGATGGTCCAGACGAAGTGCGACCAGAAGCGGTCGTACGAGCCGGGGCCCCAGAGGATGTCGGCGTAGTTGTGGAAGCCGACGAACTCGTAGCTCGCCGGGATCTCGTTGACGCCGATCTTGCGGGCCACGTTGAGGCTGTTGGCGTCGGTGAGGGTGAGCCAGATGCCCTCGGCGAGCGGGTAGAGCACCAGCACGCCGAGCACCAGCACCACCGGCGCGATCATCGCGTAGGCGTACCAGTGCTTGGCGTAGGAGCGCTTGACGCGTTCCAGCAGGCCCGGACGCTGCTCGCGCTCCCGGCTGCCCTTGCCGGTGGCGCCCTGCACGGCGACTGACATCGTTTGCACCTTCTCGGGGGAATTCTCGGGGGAGCCGACGGCCCGGCCCACCGGGGGTGACGGGTGAGGGGTGAGGGTGGCGACGAACGGCGGACAGCGAACAGCCGACAGATGATGAAATCTGTCATCTGTCATTCGTTCGCCGTCACGCGTTCGCCGCCACCCACCTGCCCGTCAGCCGTCGGCCGGCGGGCCGGGCGCGGGACTACTTGGCGAAGCCCGGCAGGAGCTTGGCGTAGTCGGTGGCGACGGTGTTCAGCGCGTCCTGGGTGCTCGTGCCCTGGACGACCTTGCCGAGGTTGGTGTTCAGCGAGGCGAGCAGCGAGCTGTACTCGGGCAGCTCGGGGCGCGGCTTGGCGCTGTTCAGCACGGCCTGGAAGCCGGCGATGCCCGGGTCGGCCTTGACGTCGGCGGTGAAGGCGTCGGAGCGGGTCGGCAGGGTGGCGTTCTTCTGCGCGATGAACGCCTGGCTCTCGGCCGAGGTCATGAAGGCGGCGAACTTCTCCGCGGCGGCCTTGTGGGCCTTGTCCGCACCGGCGTAGACCGAGATGTTGTGGCCGCCGGTCGGGGCGGCACCCTTGCCTGCGGAGCCGCCCGGGACGGCGGCGATGCCCAGGTTGTTCTTGTCGGCGAAGGCCGAGCCCTTGTAGATGTTGGTGATCTCCCAGGGGCCCTGGATGATCGCCGCGACCTTGCCGCTGTTGAACGCGTCCATCATGTGCGCGTAGGCGTCGGTGGTGACGTCGGCCTTGGTGGTGCCCGGCGAGGTGAACATCGTCTTGTAGGTCTCGACGGCCTTGACGGCCTCCGGCGAGGTGATGGTGATCTTCTTGCCGGCGGCGTCGACCGTGTCGGTGCCCTCGCCGAACAGGAACGGCAGCGCGTAGTAGCCGTCGGCGGCCTTCAGCCAGAAGCCGTCCACGCCCGCCTTCTCCTTGACGGCGGCGGCGTCGGTCTTCAGCTCGTCCCAGGTCTTCGGCGCCTCGGTGATGCCGGCCTGGGTGAACAGCGCCTTGTTGTAGAGCAGGCCGAGGGTGTCGGTCACCAGCGGCACGCCGTACAGCTTGCCCTCGTACTTGGCCTGCTGGATCAGGCTCGGCTGGAAGGCGGAGGTGTCGGCGGCGGCCGGAGTGCCGTCCAGCGGCTCCAGGTAGCCGGCCTTGGCGAAGGCGGCGGTCCAGCCGACCTCGGAGCGGAACACGTCCGGAGCGCCCTTGGCCCCCATCGCGGTCTGGAGCTTGTTCTGGGCCTGGTCGAACGGCACGTTGACGAAGTCGACCTTGACGTTCGGGTTCGCAGCCTCGAACTTCTTGACGAGCTCCTGGTAGTTCGGCGCCTCGTTGGTGGCGTTCGACGTGTCCCAGTACGTGAGGGTGACCGGCCCGTCGGCCTTGCCGTCGGAGCTGGAGCCGCTGCTGCCACAAGCAGCCATCGAGACCGCGAGGGCCACAACGAGGGCAGAGGCCGCGATGCCACGCCGCATGAGAACTCCTAGGGAGGGTGGGGGTGCCCGAGATGTTCCGAGACAGGCGCATAATGGCTGCCTCGTGCCGACCGCACCGTTGCTGCCGTCGGGCTCGGGAAGGAAGTTAACAGCGGCGCAAGAGCGACGGAAAGTCCTTGCAGCAAGTTTCTGCAAGAAACGGCGATCGTTACGCCCGCGTGTCCTGGACGTTGCCGCACGGTAGTTGACGGTGACGCCGATTGACCCGCTTTGCCCGATTCGCCCACCCTCGCACTGGCCGACGGAACCACCGTCCGTGGCCGAAAGCGATCTGCAGCAGACTGGACGCATGCGAATCAGAGCCGTCACCAGGGACGAACTTCCGCTGCTCGCCGAGCTTGAGCGCGCCGCCGGCGCCCCCTTCGCCGCGATCGGCATGCCGGAGATCGCCGAGGACGAACCCCCGGCACCGGAGGAGCTGGCGCACTACCTGGACCAGGGCGTCGCCCTGCTCGCCGAGGCCCCCGGCGGAACCGTCGCCGCCTACCTGCTGGCTGAGCCGGTGGACGGCGCGCTCCACATCGAACAGGTCTCCGTGCATCCCGACCACGCCCGTCGCGGCATCGGCCGCGCGCTGATCGAACACCTCGCCGGGACCACCGACGCCCCCGCGCTCACCCTCACCACCTTCGTCGAGGTCCCCTGGAACGCCCCCTACTACGCCCGCTGCGGCTTCCGGCCGCTGGCCGAGGACGAACTCACCCCGGGCCTGCGCGAGATCCGCCGCAAGGAGGCGGAGCACGGCCTGGACCGCTGGCCCCGGCTCTGCATGCGCCGGGACCTACGGCCGTAACACCCACCACCCGGCCGGGCGGTCCTACCGGTCGGTCCCCTCGGCCGCCGGGGTCCCGGCAGCCCCCGCGATCCCCAGCCGGAGCACGGTCGTCGAGCGGAACTCCTCCCCCGGCCTCAGCTCCGTGCTGGGGAACGCCGGGTGGTGCGGGGAGTCCGGGAAGTGCTGGGTCTCCAGCGCGATCCCGGCGAACGGCCCGTACGGGACGCCGCTCGCACCGGTGACCGCGCCCTGGAACTTGTTCGCCGTGTAGACCTGGACGCCCGGCTCGGTGGTCAGCACCTCCAGGGTGCGACCGCTGACCGGGTCCTCCAGCAGCGCCGCCCGCGCCGGGCTGCCGTCCGCCGGCCGGGCGCGCAGCACCCAGTTGTGGTCGTAGCCGCCGGGCCCGGTCAGCTGGGGGTGCTCGTCGTGCACCGACTTGCCGATCGGCGCGGCCACCGTGAAGTCGAACGGCGTTCCGGACACCGGCTCGGTCCGGCCGTACGGGATCTGCCGCTCGTCGGCCGGGGTGTACGCGTCGGCGTCCAGGGTGAGCAGGTGGCCGAGGACGTCGCCGCTGCCTTCACCCGAGAGGTTGAAGTACGCGTGGTTGGTCAGGTTGACGACCGTCGGCTTGCTGGTGACGGCCCGGTAGGCGATCACCAGCTCGCCGGAGGCGTCCAGGGTGTAGGTGACGGTGACGTCCAGCGCGCCCGGGAAGCCCTGGTCCCCGTCCGGGCTGTGCAGCGCCAGCCGCACTCCGCCCTCGACCGGCTCTGCCGCCCACATCCGGTGCGCGAAGCCGTCCGGACCGCCGTGGATGGTCATGCCGCCGCCGGTCGGGGCGAGCTGGTGCTCCTCGCCGTCGATGGTGACCGAGGAGCGGTCGATCCGGTTCGCGTACCGGCCCACCACCGTGCCGTAGTGCCGCGCCGGGCCGAGGATCTCGGGCAGCCGGTCGGTGGCCAGCAGCAGCTGGGCCGTGCGGCCGGAGCGGTCCGGCCCGCTCAGGGTGTGCAGGGTCGCGCCGAGGGTGAGCACGCTCGCCTCGTACGGGCCGGCCGTGAGCGTCCAGCGCTCGATCGCGGCGCCCGCCCCCGAGGGCTCCAGGGGCTCCTGCCGCACGCTGGTGGCCTCGCTCGCCATTGGCCTGCTCCTCACTGGCGGCCGCGGTGCACCGCGGGCGCCCGCAGCCGGGTCCCCCGCGGGGGCGCCGCGGCGGCCCCGTGGGCGACAGCCTAGCGACGGCGGCGGCCCCGCGGGGGCGTGGGCCCACCAAC
>NZ_JBEZUT010000095.1:0-26784 GCF_040636595.1 Kitasatospora sp. NPDC036755 | reverse complement strand
CCCCGCGCGCCCCCCCCCCCCCCCCCCGCGGGCCCCCCCCCCCCCGGGGCGCCCCCCCCCCCCCCCCCGCGCCCGCGCCCCCCCCCCCCCCCCCCCCCCGCCCCCCGGGGCGGGGGCAACGGGACAGACGGGAGGCACGGGCGGATGACGTTCTCGTACGCCGAGCAGATCGAGCAGGCCATGGCCGCTCTGGCGGAACAGCAGGACCGGATGGCCGCCGCGGCCCAGGAGTTGCAGGCGGCCACCGCCTCCGCGACCTCCAAGGACCGGATGGTCACCGCGACGGTCGGCGCGCAGGGCCAGGTGGTGTCCCTGGTGTTCCACACCACCGCGTACCGGACGATGGCCCCGGCCCAGCTCGGAACGGTGCTCGCCGACGTGCTGAACACCGCCCGGGCCGACCTCGGCGAGCAGGTCGCCGCGGCGATGGGGCAGTTCGACGGACTGGGCGAGACCCTCCGGGCCTCGATGACGGACGGCACCGAGCTCGACGAGCTCTTCGCGCCGCTGAAGGCGATGCGCCCCGGCTACGCGGAGGCGGAAGCCGCGGAGGAGCGGCGCAAGCGCGACCGGCAGGAGGAGTTCCGTGGCTGACCAGCTGAACGTCGGCGGTGACATGGAGGCCAAGTTCAAGAAGTTCGCGCCGCTCGCGGACATCATCCTGGACATCCAGGACCGCAGCGGGAACATCAACGACGCGAACACGGACGCGGCCGGGAACGACGAGATCGGCAAGACCTACCACGACAACGTGGACAGTGCGACCGCCGACCTGGTCAAGCTGTTCAACACCGTGGGCACCGAGGTGGAGAAGCTCGGCGTGAAGGGCCGGCGGAGCATCCGGATCCTGCACAGCGCGGACGAGGACGCCAAGCACCTGCCCTGACGGCACGTCCGGCCGCGGGGTTCCCGTTCCGGCCCCTCCGCCGCGCGTCCGCTCGTCCCCCCGTCCAGCTTCCCGTCCCACCGGCTCCGCCCGCGGCCGTGCGCCGCCCGAGCTCCCCGAACGCCAGGAGTGCGCCCCGTGTCGATCATGCTGCCGGCGGGTTTGGCGAAGTTCTTCAGCATCGCGACCGGCATGAAGTGGCCGGAGGCCGACGAGGACCGGCTGCGCGCGGCCGGGGACGACTACCTGGCCATCGCCAAGGAGGTCCCCGAACTCCGGGACTGGCTGCGGCGGTTGCTGGCGACGGTCCACGACAACGACGAGTTCGCGGGCGAGGCGGCCGACCGGTTCTACCAGCGGGTGCTGCCGCTGATCGGCGGCACCGGCGGCACCGACTACGTGACCTCGGCCGGCGTGATGGCGAAGCAGCTCGGGGACTTCGCCCACAAGGTGGCCAACCAGGTCGAGTACGCCAAGTGGATGATCATCGCCCAGCTCATCCAGCTGGTGGCCCAGATCGCCTGGGCGATCGCCATGCTGCCGTTCACCTTCGGAGGCTCGATCGCGGGAGTCTTCGCGGCCTACAAGCTCACGGGTGAACTGATCAAGCAGATCTTCATCTGGCTGCTCAAGCAGCTCCTGCTGCACGAGTTCCTCTCCATCACCACCGCCGCGGTGATGGACGGGATCATCCAGGGCATCCAGATCGGCAAGGGCCACAAGGACCACTGGGAGAGCGAGTCCTTCGTCCAGGCCATCGAGATGGGCGCGATCAACGGGCTGCTCACCGGGCCGCTGGAGCTGCTCACCTTCGGTCTCGGCAAGGCCTTCGGACGGATGCTCGGGCGCGGCCTCAGCAAGGAGCTCCAGGCCGATCTGAAGGCGCTGGCCGGCGCCGAGTTCAAGAGCCTGACGGAGAACGAGCTGAAGTCGCTCGGCACCGCCGAGCTGCGGGAGGTGGTCAAGCTCCTGCGCAACGACGCGAACCTCACCCTGAAGAACGCCATCGCGACCGTGGAGAAGAACGCCGCGAAGACCGCGGCGGAGAGCGCGGAGAAGAGCGCGCTGGGCAGTGCGGTGCGCAACGCGGAGAAGAACGCGGCGGGCAGCGCGGAGAAGAGCGCGGTCAAGGGCGCGGCGGGCAACGCCGAGAAGGGCGCGGTGAAGGGCGCGGCGGAGAGCGCCGAGAAGAGCGCGGCCAAGGAGGCCGCGGAGACCGTCGGCCAGGACGCGGCCAAGGAGGGCGAGAAGCAGCTCACCAAGGTCGAGAAGATCACCCAGCAGATGGGCGAGACCTTCGAGCAGCACCTCACGCAGCTCGGCGTCGACCCGCAGGTCTCCAACGCCGCCGGGCGGTTGCTGGTGGCCCGGATCGCCGGCGAGGGCGCCCGGTACACCATCGACCTCGGGACCTTCAACAAGCTGGTCACGACGCTCGTCCAGGCGAGCGGGAAGACGGAGTCCGGAGCGATCCGGGCCGAGCTGGGAAGCCTCGTCAAGAACATCGGCCCGATGCAGAAGGAACTCCAGCAGCTCGGCGGCACCACGCTGGAGGGCGGGCTGAAGGAGAGCGTCCGGGCCACCAAGGACCTCGCGGAGCGGGCGGTGGCCCTGATGGAGGGCCTGCACCCGCAGACCGCCGGGCAGCTCCTGTACCGGCTCGGCGAGGGCGTCGGCGGCTACCTCAAGGGCGGCGTCCAGAACGTCGTCACCGAGGGCGCCTACAACCTGACCTTCGGCGAGGACCACACGTTCACCGTCAGCGTCGAGAGCTTCTACGGCGGCGTCGCCATGGGCGCGCTCGGCCACCTCGGGCACCTGGCCGCCGACCCGCTGCGGCTGAAGTTCGAGAACGTGACCCTCCCCAACGCCCTGCGCTTCCCGCTGGCCGTGGTGTCCACCCTGATGGGCCACCCGACCTCCCTGTGGGTCTCCCGGCCCGAGGGGGCCGGAGCCGGCGGCCTCGGGCACGGGACCGGACTGCCGGAGGGCATCCGGCCGGAGAACCTCAAGCTCGACTCCGACGGCTCCCTCGCGCCGTCCGGGGACAAGTCCGCGAAGCCGCCGGCGAGCACCTCGGCGAACACCCCGGTGAGGACGACCGGCGGGGACGCCGCGAAGACGCCGTCCGGTTCGTCGAAGCCCACCCCGGGGTCGACCGAGGTGGAACCGCCGAAGCCCACCGCGGTGGTCGGCGGTCCGAAGGAGCAGCCGAAGCAGACCTCCGAACCGGTCCCCGAGCCGGTGACGGCCCCCACACACGCCACGCCGCCCAAGCCGGAGGCGCCGGTCCACGTGCCGACGACCGGCGAGCCCCCGAAGCCGCCGCAGCAGCACGAGGCCGGCGGACACCAGAGCACGCCCGAGAACCAGAACGCCGGGCACCGGACCCCCGACCCGCGGCAGAACGAGCACCGGGAACCGGTCGAGTCGGGCGACAGCGGCCCCCTGCGGTACCTCGACGTCGGTGACGACTCCCACATCCCGCCGACCGCCGGCCACTTCCTCCCCCACACCGGGCCGGAGCGGCAGCCCGGCTGGGTCGCGGGCGCCGAGCCGAGCGCGCACGTCCTCGCGGTGCTGGAGAAGCTGCCCGTCGACGCCACCCGCTACACCGTCGTGATCCACACCGACGGCAGCGGCGAGCCGATGCCGCCCGCGGACCTCGCCGCCGTGGTCCGCGGCCTGGGCGACCTCGGGCACCTGTCGGGCAACCGCCGCACGATCGAGTTCGTCTCCTGCGACCTCGACGCCGGCCCGAACCACGGCTACGTCCGGCAGGTGATGGAGCAGGTCTGGTCGAACCCGAAGTACGCCGACCTCAAGGCGGTGGCGGCCGACGGGCCGGTCTGGGTGGCGCCCGGGTTCACGGACCGGGGGACGATGGACACGGGCCCGGGCACCGGCCACGTGGTCGTCGCCCGGAACGTCGGCTTCGACGCGGACGGCCGCCCGGTGGTCGAGGGCGGCGGCAACTGGCACGAGTACAGCAAGGGCGACGGGACGGACGGGCCGAAGGTCCGCACGTACCCCTCGGATCCGCCGGCGCACTACACCCCCGGCGAGGTCGATCCGCGCAGGCCGGCGATGGAGGGCACCGCCCGCTTCGGCGAGGAGAAACCCCCGGGCCCCAAGATCCTGCGGACGACCCGGTGGGCGACCGTCGACGGCACCTTCCGCAACGTCCCGGTCCCGTACGACCGGGTCAGCGTGGGCGGAAGGCGGATGGGCCCCGCGGAGATCGAGGCCTGGCTGGACGCCGGCGGGCGCCCGCTGGTCGCGGGGGACCGCTCGGCGCTGGTGCAGCGCTTCCTGGAGGACGCCCCGCGCACCGACTACCGGCACGGCGGACAGGAGGAGTTCCTGGCCGACGTGTACCGCTTCGCCTCGTACGAGCGGCGCAGGGAGCACGTGGAGGCGATGGAGGCCGTCGAGCGGACGGCCAAGCTGGTCGTCGAGACGTACCCGCCGGAGGAGTACTTCTACCTGGGCCTGGGGCGCAGCCCGGCGGGCGTCGTCGCCTACCTGCACGAGCAGGAGCACAGCGCGATGTCGATGCCGCTGTCGAGCTTCCGGCCCAGGCCGCAGGACCCGATGGCGGTGGCCGGCTGGGGCCTGGTCGACGCCCTGGGGCGGCCCAACCCGGTGCCGGGCGCGGCGCAGTTGGAGCACCTCAAGGCGGCGTTCGACCGGGAGCTGGGCGCGCTGACGGCGGATGTGCTGCGGGGCCGCAAGATCCTCATGATCGATTACGTGCAGGGCGCGCAGTCGCTGGTGGCGGCCCAGCACTACGTGCAGGAGCACCTGCGCGGCCGGGCCGACCTGGACTCCCCGGTGGTCGAGGCCCTGGCCATGCACCAGGAGATCGACACCTCGTCCGTCCACCGGCTCGTGAACGCCATCGCCCACCCGAAGGAGCGGACGGTCTGGCGGCAGCTCGTGGGGGCGCCCACGGAGATCCTGAACCGCCGTCAGGAGTGGCTGGAGAAGTTCCACCTGCTGCCGCTCACCGAGGGCGGTCCGGCGGGGGCGGCCGGGGTCAAGCTGGGCGAGCTCCTGAAGAACGAGTCCTTCGACGGGTTCGCGCAGTTCACCTCGCTCAAGATCCTGGAGGCGCACGCCCAGTGGGTCGACGGCGCGGTGCGCCAGGTCACGTTGCCGGAAGGCCACTTCACCCTCACCGACCGCCAGGTCCGGGAGATCCTCTCGGGAACCCTCGCCGAGCACTACAACCGGACGGGCGAGCGGACGGCGTCGCCGGAACTGCGCGCCAAGCTGGCGGAGGACTTCCGCAACGCCCTCCGGACCGAGCACAAGGACCGGGCGGGGCGGCTGGCCGACGAGCTCGCGGCGGCGTACGAGGACCGGGGCGCGGTCGAGACGCCCGAGGCCGCCGACCGGCGCGCCGAGAACATGATCAACCGCGCCCTGACGGAGCAGCAGTCGTACGACGTCCTCCGGGAGGAGCTGCGCGAGTACCTGGACCGCCGGGAGCACGGCGAACCGCTCGGGGACTTCGGCAGCGCGGTCCCGGGCCGGTGGATGGGCGACGTGAGGCTCGACGCCACCCAGCGGTGGCACCTGGCCGAGGCGTTCTCGCGGTTCCCGGCGCGGGAGAACGCCTTCACCGTGGCGGTCCACGGCGGGGCGGACGGGCAGCCGACCCGGGCCGGGTCCCCGATCACGCCGGCCGAGATGGCCCGCACCCTGATCGAGCTGGCCGACCGCAAGGTGTGGAACGGCACGGACGCGCTGGACTTCGTCGTCTGCGACCTCGGCGGCGGGGTGGGGGGCCACTACGTCACCGAGGTGATGCGGCTGCTCGGGGAGAAGGGCCTCGGCACCACGGCCACCGCCCCGAACGGGAAGGTGTTCTTCGTCCCGAAGGTCGAGGGCGGCTCCGTGGCCGCGGGCACCGGGCACCTCGTGGTGGCCTCCCACGTCGGCTACGATCCGTCCGGCCGGCCGGTGCTCGTCCCCGGCGGCGAGTTCCTGGAGTTCCGGCGCCCGACCGAGCAGGACCCGCGGCCGGCCCCCGTGCCGCTCGGCGCGCACCTCGGCCCGAACGGGCACGACGGCGCCCTGCCCGAGGGCTACGGCACGGTACGGACCAGGGAGGAGCTGGACCCGGACCGGCAACTCCCCGGCGCGCTGGCCTTCGCCGACCCGCCGGCCCACCCGGCCGGCCCGCCCGGAGACGGCGGCAACGGCGGCGGCACCGGCGCCGGCACCGCTCCCGCGTACCACTTCACCGAGGCCCCGGCCCACATCCGCGCCGAGGCGGACGGCGAGCGCGCGGCGCAGTGGCGCCGGACCCAGCGCGAGCTCCAGGACACGTACGAGGCCAAGCTCTCCGAGGCCGCCGAGAACCTGCGGCTGGACCCGGACGGCAGCGGCCACCGGCGCGAGGAGGAGGCCGAGCGGAAGCTGGCCGAGGCCCTGGACGCCCCGGGCCGGTTCCCCGAGGGCGCCCCGGCGGACCTGCGCGAGGCGGTGACCAGGCGGGCCCGGGCGATGCTGTACACCGACCTGAAGGCCCGCCCGGCGGACCGCGAGCGCATCCTCGGCGAGCTGGACGGCCTGGTGCGCGTCGCCGCCGTCCGCGAGGGCGCCGTCCGGGTCGCGCTGCAGCACTTCGAGCGGACGGTCGGCGCCTGGAGCGCCCCGCGGATCACCCACGGCGGGACCGGCACGGCCCACACCCCCGACCGGATCCCCGAGCCCGTCGTGGACCTCGTCCGGCACGACTTCAAGGAGCGCGCGGAGGCCGAGGCCGCCCGGATCTACGCCGACGAGGGCAGCCTTACCGAGGCGGCCAACACCCGGGCCGGGCAGGCCCTGCGACGGCTCACCGAGCACGTGCGCGCGGAGCTCGACCTGCACACCGACCGGGCCACCGCCCTCGCCGGGGCCCGGGACCTGGTCGAGCGGGCCGGCCGGGACTGGTACGACCGGCTGTCCCCGGCCGACCGCGAACTGCTCGACGCGGCCGGGGCGAAGGAGCGGCCGGAGCTGTCGCGCGACAGCCTCCAGGCGGTCCGGGACGGGCTGCGCGAGCGCCTCACCGCCGACTTCGACCGGGCGGCCGGCCCGCTCGACGAGGCGACCGGCAGGCGCCGGGACCGCGACGAGGCCGTGGAGCTGTTCACCCGCTCGCTCGCCGAACGGGAGGCGGCGCTGCCCCACGAGTTCGCCGTCCAGGCCGTCCGCGAGGCTGTGATCCGCCGGGCCGTCGCGGAGGCGGACAAGGCGGCCGACTCCTGGGCCGGGAACAGCGCGCGCAAGGAGTTCGTCGAGCGGTTCGGCGGCGAGGAGTCCGACGTCCTGCGGGCCAAGGCCACCGTGCTGCGCGAACTCGCCGGAGAACTCGACCGGGCGGCCGCCGAGCGCGTCGGCGACCCGGAGGGGCTGCGCACCGCCCTCGACCGGCTCACCGACCCCGCCGCCCTCAACGAGCGGCTCACCCACGAGGCCGCGCGTCTCGCGGTCCGCCGGCAGGCCACCACCGAGGCCCAGGCGGCCGCCCGCGAGCACGGCCTCACCGGCTCCACCGCCGACCGCCTGACGGAGGGCCACGGCGACCGGGTCGCCCGGGCCTTCGACGAGTCCTTCCGCTCGCGGGAGTGGAACGCCGAACGCCACGAGCGGTGGCAGGAGAGCCGCCGCGAGCTCACCGAGGAACTGACCGAGCACGTCGCCTTCGAGCACGAGGCCGCCCCCGCCCTGCGCGCGGCCGCCGACGGCTTCGACGGCCTCGCCGCCCGCCACGCCCTCAACGAGAAGCTGACCGAGCACCACAAGGGCGAGTACGGCGACGAGCTCTTCGGCCGCTACCGCGAGCTGTGGAAGCTCGCCCACCTCGACGCGGCCGGCTGGCGCGCCCACGAGCGCGCCCACGAGAACGCCTTCGGCCGCCGGACGTCGGAGCCGGGCGCCGAGGAGACCGCCGACCGGCCGGTGGGGGACGGTGCCCTCACCGTCGTGAACCGGCCGGGGGCGGAACCGGGGGACCGCCCGGTGGAGCGGGCGCAGGACCGGCCGGTCGAGCGGCCGGTCGAGCGGAACGAGGACGAGTCCGTCGCCCTGACCGCCGACGTGCCGGCCCCGCACGACGTGCCCGAGCCGACCGACCTCCTGGTGCCCGCGCAGGCGCCCCCGATCCCGCCGGCGGCCGTCCCGCCCACCCCCCTCGACCCCGTGAGGCGGACCGAGGTCCTCGACCTGGTCGGCGAGTTGACGGGCAGGGCCCCCGACCGGTCGGGCCTGTACATGTCCTCGGGCCGGCAGGTGGGCTACAACCAGGCCCGCCACAACTCGCTGGCCGACGTCAAGGCCCTCGCGGACCGGCTGTTCGAACTCGGTGCGCTCGACCAGGCGCCCAAGGAGCGGCTGGACGCGGAGTACCAGGTGGCGGCGGGCAAAAAGGCCCCGGACAACACCGGGCAGCCCATCCCGTCGCCCGGTTGGACCAAGTGGCTGCGCACGAAGGACCTGGCCCTGGTGACACCCGTGGTGGACGCGGCGGCCGACCTCCTCGGCGGGCCGCTCCGCCCCGCCCACGCGGAGCGGCTGGGCGTGCGGATCGGCGACGGGATCGGTCCCGGCGCGGCCAACCGCCCGGACGACGTCCGGGCCCTGGTCGAGAGCCTGCACGCGCGGGGACGGATCTCCGACGAGACCCGCACGCGGCTGCTGGACCCGTCCGACCCGGACGCCCCCGCCGTGCTGCGCGAGGAGACGCTGAAGCTGGTCGCCGACCATCTGGCCGGGCGGCTGGACCTGCCGGCTCCGGACAGCGGCCGACGGCTGCTGGACAGCTTGGACGTGCTCCGGGAGGAGCACGGGACGATCACGATGACCTGGCAGGCCGCCAAAACGAACAGCGTGTTCCAGCAGTGGGCGCTGGCCCACGACGGGCAGGCGCCACCGCTCGACCAGGGGACCACGCTCAACTGCTGGGAGTCGCTCCTGCTGACGGCCCACCGGGCCGGACTACTGCCCCGGGAATGGATCCGGGGCGCCTACGCGGACCACGCCGACGATGCGTGGGAGTCCCACCTGCGCCGTCGCCTCTTCCCCCATGGCAGCACCTCGTTCGACGTCGGCGATCCCGTCAGGCCGTTTCCGCGGGCGGGCGACATCGTCGTCACCGGGAACAGCCCGAAGCCCGACCACGTGGCGCTCGCCACCGGTACCGTCAACGCCGAGGGCGTGCCGATGGTGTGGAGCTTCGGCGTGGCCGGCGATGCCCCGGAGACGTTCGGCGCGAACGAGCTGGTCCTCGTCCCCCTCGACAAGGTCGGCCTGAGCCTGGCCGACTTCGGACCCGGCCCGTGGTTCCAGGGGAACCCGGCGCACACGGCCCCCGCGCCGGCCACGCAGCTGGCGCCTCCCACCCCGGTCCGCACGGTCGGCCACAGCACCCCGGACCTTCAGCCCCCGGTGCCCCGGCCGGGGGACGGCCGCACGGCGCCGCGCTTCGTCGTGGAGTCCTCCTTCGACGTCCGGCGCTTCGACCACGGCGGCCCGGTCACCGACCTGACGGTGCGGATCGCGATCCGCGACGGCGACGGACACGGATCGGCCCCGGTGTGGGACAAGGTCGTCCAGGGCGTGGAGGAGTACCTCAACAAGCCCGGCTACACGCTGGCCAACGGCGACCGGATGCACGTCACGGTGCTGCCGGCCGAGCAGGGGCAGAAGGCGCACCTGACCGTCGACCTGATCGGGCGCGGACGGCCGATGGACCAGAAGTCGTGGTGGCCGGACGCCGCCCCGATCGACTACGCCCACGAGGTGAGCCACCAGCTCGGCCTGCGCGACGAGTACCGCGCGGACGGCCTCACCCACCGCCCCGACGTCAAGGGCAGCCTGCTCGGCAACCACTACGCCCCGGCCCCCGCGGGCCTGAACCAGGGCGGCCTGCGCGAACGCCACCTGTCGCTCATCTCCAGGATCGTCGGCGACGTGGAGCGGCCCCCGACCTCCGGCCCGAAGGACCTCACCTGGCAGCAGGCCCGCGACGCGGCGGCACCGCAGGAGCGCAGCCACGTCTGGGTGGACCCGGTGTCCAGGCCGAAGCCCCCCGGGCGGGGCGGTGACCAGGAGAGCGTGGCACCGCGCCTCAACGACGCCGACGGCAACGGCGAGGACGGCGCCGCGGACGACACGGCCGGGAACACCGGCGACGGCGCCGCCGTGCAGCCCCAGGCGAGCGTCTACGACGACCTCTTCGGCGACGACCCGTACGACCAGAACGGCCAGCTGATCCAGCCCCCCACCGGGAACGTGCTGACCCTGGACGAACTGTTCGCCGAGGACCTCTCCGTGATCCCCCCGGCGGACCTGGCGGCCTCGCTGGCAGGACTGACCCTGGGGCCGCTGCCGCCGGCCACCGACCACCTCGTCGACACGACGGTCCAGCTGCTGGAGGGGCTTCTGGCCACCGGCCTGCCGGACGGCGCCGAGGTCTTCGGGACCCTCGACCTCATCGGCGGCAACCCGAACGACTACGACCGGCTGGTGATCCGCTTCGCGGAACGCAACGGCGGCCAGGACGTCGTGCAGGTGCTGCACGAGCTCGCGCAGCTGGGGATCCTGGGCCACGGAGCCGAGGCGGACCTGCTGACCCGCTTCGGCCGTACGGACGTCGCCCCGCCCGACCGGCTCGCCGACGTCTTCCGGCACCCGGACGCCCTGGCGGTGTCCGGGCGGCTCCGGACGACCCTCGTCGAGGGCGAGGGGCCCGAGCGGGTGCTGGCGACGATCCAGTCGCTGCGGGGGGACCTCCGCGACCTGTGGCGGGTCCTCGGGATCTACGAGCAGGGGGCCCTGCGTCCCCTCCTGGACGAGGTCCGGGACCGCTTCCCCGACGCGACCGACCTGCACGCCTACGTCAGGAACGGCGAGCTGTGGGAGCACCCGGCCGTCGAC
This sequence comes from Kitasatospora sp. NPDC036755, assembly GCF_040636595.1. NCBI lineage: Bacteria > Bacillati > Actinomycetota > Actinomycetes > Kitasatosporales > Streptomycetaceae > Kitasatospora > Kitasatospora sp. NPDC036755. Next base: position 15,965 of record NZ_JBEZUT010000095.1, on the reverse strand, counting down.
GAGGCCGGCGCCATGGACCTCTTCCAGGAGCTCAGCCGGCTGCAGTACACCGGCGCGGACGGGCAGAGCCACCGGATCCCGTTCGACTTCCCCGACAACGGCTGCTTCGACCGGGCGCACCTGATGGCCGTTCGGCTCACCGAACTCGGCGTCTCCACCCAGAAGGTCTTCGTCCAGTACCTGACGCCCGCGGGCGGGCCGGCCCTGGAGGTCTCCACCGCGAACGCGGCCGCGCCGATCGGGGGCACCGGCCCGCAGGCGGTCAACTGGCACTACCACGTCGCCGTGACCGTCGACGTGATCCTGAGCGGCTCCGACACGCCCGTGCCGATGGTGTTCGACCCGTCGACGGCCGACCGGCCGCTGCTGGTGGACCACTGGATGGCACTGATGGGCGTGGGGGTCGGCACCTCGACCCACCTCGGTTCCCGGTTCGCGGACGTGGTCGACCGGTTGACCCGGGGCTTCAACGACCCGGCGACCGCGACCGACGGCCACGGCTACCCCGGCGCCGGCGCGAACCACTACTTCGTCGAGCGCGAGACGTACTTCCTCTCCTCGGCCACCGAAATCGTCGAGCCCGGTCAGCTGGAGCCCGCCGGCCGGAGCCTGCGGAGGTCCGAGCAGTTCTTCCGCGAGCACCAGACCACCACCACCGACGACCACCGCGACGAGGCGCTGTCGCGGCGCTGGGACCGGATCGCCGCGGGCACCCACAACGACCACATGGCGGACGAGGGGCAGCGGCCCGAGCTGTACCGGCTGCAGGAGGTGCCGCCGGACGGGGACTGCCTGTACCACGCGGTCAACGCGGTGCTGACCCCGCAGCACGGGGACGCCACCGGCCTGCGCAGGCTCGTCGTCGAGTGGATGCGGCAGCCCGAGAACTTCGCCGTGGTCCGGCCGTACACCCGCGAGTTCGGCACCACCATCGGCCGGCTCGCCCGCACGATCGGCGAGACCGGCAACTGGAACACGGCGGCCGGGGACCTCGCGCCCAGGGTCGTCGCCTCCGCGCTGGGCGTGCGGCTGCACATCCACCGGACCGGGCAGTCCGACGTCGTCCTGGACCCGTTGAACGGGGTGGCGCCCACGCGGACGGTCCACCTCCAGCTGGACGCGGACCACTACAGCGCGTGGGTGCCCGTCTCCCAGAAGCGGGGCCGCGAGGACGGCGACGCCGACGGCGGGGACGCCGACGGCGGCGAGGGCCCGGCCACGCGGAAGCCCAAGGTGGAGTCGCAACCGGAGACGGACGCGGATCCGACGCCGGACGACACGGCGATGGAGACGGACGCCTCGTCCTCGAACCCGGCGCAGGGCACGGGCACGGACACGGAGATGGAGCCGGCCGAACAGCCGTCGTCGGGCACGTCGGTGCGGCCGGCGCCCCCGGCGTCCGGACAGAACCCGCAGAACGGGCAGAACGGGCAGGTCGTCGCCCCGCACGTCGGGCTGGGCGGCGGCGGGATGCCGGTGCCCGGGCCGCTGCACGAGCGGGTGCAGGCGCTGGAGCACCTGTCCCCGGAGGAACGGCGCCGGCTGGCGGCGGACGAGGCCTTCCTGGAGGGCCTGCGCGCCGACCTCGGCGCGGAGGACTTCGCGCAGGCGGCGGCCCGGCTGCTCATCGACGTGGACCCGCGCACCCACCAGCCGGTCGCCGCCCGCCGGACGGCGGAGGAGCTGGTCGCCCGGATGCTGTCGAACAAGGAGCTCGCGGAGCGCCTGGTGGGCGAGGGCGTGCGGGTCGTGGTGGTGCCGCGGGACGTCCCGATGACGGAGGTCCCCGGCTTCCCCGCGTCCGGGCACACCACGGCCGACGGCCGTGACTGGCGGGTGGTCCGGGGCGCCGGCGGGGACCTCGTCGTCCTGGTCACCGAGGAGAACCTGCTCGGGGCGCGCACCCCGCAGGGGCCGGGCGCGGAGCACGCCGAGGGCTACTCCTCGACGGCCCACGAACTCGCCCACGCCATCCACGAGTTCGGTCTCACCGACGCGCAGAAGGCGCTGGTGGCGAAGGCCTTCCGGGAGCGCAGCGACGCCGACGCCCTGTCCGCCCTGTTCGGCGAGGAGTCCGTCACGGCCTGGCCGGACGGCGGGGTGCACGACGGGGACGGCAACCGGGTCGGTAACTACTCGGCGAGCGACGAGCACGAGTTCTTCGCGCAGCTCGTCACCGCCTACTTCGGGCACAACCACGGCGACGACCCGTCCACCGGGCAGCCCCGCAACAACGGCGCCGAGTGGGTGCACGAGAACGTGCGGGACCTGGCGCCACTGCTGGAGGAGCTCTTCGGGCCCGACCCGCAGGCGGACCGCCCGGAGTCGGCCAACCAGCTGGGCCGGACCGACGCGGAGGAGGAACTGTTCGACGGCCTCCGGGAGTTCATGGACTCCACGCTGGACATCGAGAGCATCCTGAACCCGACCGTCGTCGTGCTCCAACCGACGGTCGAGGAGCCCCCGCCGCCCCCCGTCCCGACCCCGCCCGCCCGCCTCCAGGAGCGCGGACTGTCCGCGTACGACGTGCTGGTGCACCTGGAGAACCTCGGCGGGCAGCACTTCGAGAGCCTCGTGGGCCGGTTCACCGCGGCGCTGCACGGGGACGCGAAGGCCGCGCGGACGCTCGCCGAGAGCCTGTTCGGCGCCGAGACACTGCGTCCGACGGTGTCCGCGCTGTCCCGGGGGGACGTGCGGGAGGTGCCGTTCCAGGCGGGCCGGTGGTCCGGCGAGATCAGGATCAGCGCCGCCCTGGGGCAGAGCCGGCACCTCCGGGCGCTGCCCAACTTCGAGTTCGAGTACGGCTCGGAGCAGCAGAGCACGGTCGGTGTCTCCAAGGACCGGCTCACCCAGGTCAACCTGGGTGCGCAGCTCAGGGCGAAGTTCGGCAGCGCCCGGGACCTCACCGAGACCCTGGGCTACCAGCACGGCTGGATGAACGGCAGCTCCGACGCCGAGGCCAGCCGGACGAGCGCCCGCGGCAAGACCATCGAGACGGCCGAGCTCTTCGAGACCCCGTTCACGTTGACCGTGGAGTTCCTGGACGCCAGGTTCCAGGGCGCGCCGGGCCCGTGGCACACGCCGCAGCCGATCAGGCTCCCGGTCACCGGGCACGTCGCGGTGCCGAACCGGGAGACCGCCAACGCGGAGCCGACCGTCGAGGCGCACTACACGGTGCCGCTGGAGGTCTCCGAGCGCCGGCGCCTGGCCGGCTCGCACATCGTCACCGACGTGTGGCCGCTCGAACCTCCCCGGCGGCGCCAGGGGGAGGAGAACGCGGACGGGATCCCGATGGGGGAGCTGAACCGGCAGCCGCAGACCCCGTCGATGGGGAAGTTCGTGGCGGGCTTCGAGAAGGCGGCCGAACGCTACTTCGGCAGCCGCTGGCCGGAGTTGCGGCGCCGGCTGCTGACCGAGCTCGACCTCGGCACCCTGCAGCAGGAACTCAAGGGGACGATGTCCGGGCAGAAGCTGACCATCGTGGACGACAGCCCGGTCGGGGCGGCCGCGGTGATCACCATCGGCAGTGGGACGGTCGCCCGGATGCGGCAGGTCCACACCCTGCCGACCACCGAGTTCAACATCTCCACCGCCACCAGCCGCGCGCACGTCGAGCAGACCACCACGAGCAAGGAGTGGCAGGTGCTTCCGTCGTCCGTCGCCAACAAGGCGGACGGGGGCTTCGTCGGCGGCGGCGGGCTGGGCGCCAAGGCCGGACGGGACGGGGTCGGGCTGCACGGCTCCGGCTCCGACCTGGGCAACGGCACCAAGGTCAAGCGGCCCGCGGTGCTGTTCGAGGGGACGGCCGACCTGACCGTCACCTTCGGCTGGAGCGGTGGGGTGCTGCCCCACCCCACCGGGGAGACCACCCACGTCGGGCTCGGGTTCCGCACCGTGATCGACCAGGACGAGGCCGTCCTGGTCACGGCGGCCGACCAGGTCGTGGCGGGAACCAGGCCGCCGGAGTTCGTCCCCGACGGGCCGGTCGCCCCGCCCGTCGCCCCCGCCCACGCGGTGGGCGACCAGGTCCCGGCCCCGCTGGAGGAGGTGTGGACCGGCCTGCCCGACACCACCGTCGTACGGGACCTGCGCGACATCGCCCCGCTGCACACGGAGCTCGACCGCGTCGGCACGACGCTGCTCGGCGCGAAGGCCTGGAAGGCGGTGCGCGAGGACGTCCTGCAGTCCTACTCGCACAGCGCGGTCAGCGCCCACCTCGTCGGCATGTCGCGCGGCTCCGCGCTGCGCGGCCCCGAGGTCACCAAGGGCCCGCTGAAGGACCTGCACCTCGCCACGACCGTCCGGCTGCACCGGATGACCCACCTGCGCAGCCAGGCGGCCGCCGAGCTGAACCCGGTCCGCGAGACCGGCACCTTCGAGTCGTCCCGCCATCTGCGCTCCGACACCGTCAACGGACAGTTCCAACTCGCCGGCAAGGGAACGGTGTTCACCCACGACGACGTGCTGAAGGCCTCCGGCAAGCCCTTCGAGGACGTCCTCCAGGGCACCGTCGTGCCCTCCACGGAGTCGCGGATCCGCGACGGCTGGCGCAGCGGCGAGTCCGACAAGGGCTACGCCAACGGCAAGTACCGCAGCCCGCAGGAGCTGTACCGGGCCGAGTTCGAGGTGCTGCTGAAGGTCAACGGCCGGGACTACGGGCCGGTCCGGCTCACCACGGAGCTGAGCCTGGAACAGGCGCACACCGCGCCGCACACCATCGGCCAGGACGAGCGGAACGGCTTCGTGGTGCCGCCGGGGTTGCGCGAGCAGGCAGTGACCGTGCCGCCGCAGGCCCCCCACTGGGCCGGCGAGCAAGCCGGGCCGCCGCTGCGCCTCGGCCAGTCCGACGTGGTGCTCAGCCTCGGCCGCGGCGACACCGCGGTGCTGCACACGGTCCTGGAGGCACTCCGGACGCACACCGGCAAGCCGGTGCCCGCGAACGTCGAGGCGCTGCTCGCCCGGTCGATCGACGCGTACGGCCTCAAGTCCGCGCTGTCCCGGCTCAGCCGGGGCGCGACGCTCCGGGTGCCCCTGGACTTCGGCGGCTGGAAGGGCACGGTCGTGGTCGGCGGAGACCTGCGGCACCCGCGGCCCCGGGAGGAGCTGTTCGCCTCCTTCGAGTTCGAGTCCGGCAGCCAGCAGCGCACCACCACCGGCACCACCGCGGACCTGCGCACCCGGTTCCGGCTCCGCGCCCGGCTGGGCGTCACCCTGCCGTACGTCAACCTCACCGGCGAATACGCGCACACCCGCGACTTCGTCAAGGGCATCTCGATCGACCGGGTGGGCGGCACCAACAGCCGCGGCAAGAGCGTCGAGCCGGCCCGGCTCACCGACGTGGACGCCGTGTTCACCGTCACCTTCGAGGCGGCCAAGCGGTCGCACACGATCGCGCCGCCCGACCCCGTCACGGCGTCCGCCGTGGTGGCCGCGCCCGTGCGCGTCCGCGAGGAGGTCCCGCGGATGCTGTCGACCCACCGGTTCGGCTCCTCCGACGTGATCACCGCCGTCCACCTGAACCAGGACCGCAGCGGAACCGTGCACGACCTGGTCCGCGACCTGGGCGACACCCCGTACGGGAACGGGGACCGCACCGTCGCGGCGCTCCTGGGCGAGGACTGGGCGGGCCTGGCGCGGAAGCTGTCCGCACGGCTGGACTTCGACCGGTTGCAGCTCGGCCTCAAGTCGGTGATGGCCGGTCACCCGCTGGTCGAGGAGCACGGCCGGACCACGGCGGTGATCACCGCCGAAGTGGTCCGGCTGACCCCGACCGGGCGGCCGCCGCAGGTCGAGTTCAACATCGGGCACAGCCACCAGACCTCGCTCACCAGCTCCGACGGCGGCACCAACACCGGCGGCGGCAGCGGCCACGCGTTCACCGGCGGCTTCTACGTCACCGGCGACCCGGCGGGCACCGGCGTCGGACCGGTGGGCGGCGGCGCCCTCACCTACGCCAGGGGCGTGGACCGGCTGGAGCACGGCAACGAGTCCATCGCCGGCGGCACCGCGATCAAGAGCAAGGTGGCCGCCGTGGCCCACCAGGCGGAGGTGGTGCTGAAGATCCGCTTCGAGTACAAGCCGCCCGTCCTGCTGTACCCCGCGGACGCCGTCCGCCCCGACCGCGCACCCCGGCCCCAGGGCGACGACTCGGTGCTCGGCAAGGTCAGCCTGGGCCTCACCCGGCTCGGCGACCGGCTGACCGGCTTCGGCCGCTACCGGCGCGCGCTCGTCGAGGCCACCCTCCACACCGACGTGCTGATGGAGACCGGCCGCGACGAGGCCGTCCTGCCCTCGCGCCACGGCGCCCCGACGGAAGGGCTCCCGCCGCTGCGCGTGCCCCAGGAGGTCGGCGCGCTGCTGCTGCGCCGGCCGCCCGGGTCCCTGTTCACGGAGGGGGTGCGGGACGTCGGGATCCTGCGCTGGATCGACGACACCTCCGGAGTGCGGGATCTGCTCACCGTGTTCGGTCCGCGCTTCTTCAAGAAGGGCACCTGGTCCTGGCTGGAGTCCGTCGCCCGCAACACCCAGAGCCACGCCCAGCTGTCCGCGCTGTTCGGGTCGGTCACCCGGGGGCGGCAGATCCTGCACTTCGAGGACGGCCCGGACCGCGACGTCATGGCGCCGGAAGGCCGGAGCATCACCACCCCGTCGGTCGGCCGGCGCTTCCTCGTCGACGACGCCGACGTCACCGCCAGCGTCTCGATCGTCCAACTGGAGTACCAGCACGACAACACCGCCGCCGCGATCAGCCCCGCCAACGACACCGGCGGCGGCGGGCGGCACACCCGGCTGGACTGGAGCCAGTGGAACTTCCAGGTCCAGGCCGGGGCCAAGGCCGGGCTGGAGGGCGGCGTCGACCTCACCGGCCTGCTCGGCGGCGGAGGCGGACGGCGGTGGCGCGAGGGGCCGTCCACCGGGGCCTCCGGCAAGACCGTCGCCGGGGCCAAGTTCCCCGAACCGACCGCCCGCTACACCGGCTACGCCGAGGTCCGGCTCACCTTCCGCGACGGCGACCGGACGTTCACCGAGAAGGGCCTCGTCCCGATCGAGATGGAGGTCCCGATCAGCGAGACCGCCGAACTGGCCTCGGCCGGCCACCAGCGGGTGCTCTTCACCGCCCTGCACCCCGAGGGCGAGACGATCCTGCGCAACTCCGTCTCCGACGCCGTCGCCGACCTGCTCGCCACCCCGCTGCCGGGCGCCGGCGACCGGGTGCACCTGCTGGCGGACCCGGCCACCCGCGCCTCGGCCGAGTACCACGACCTACTGGAGGCACTGCGCGCCCTGCCGCACGACGACCCCTACTTCACCGTCGTCTTCCACGGCCGCCCCGAGGACGGCGCCCCGCTCCTCAACGGCGAGGAGGTCACCCCGCAGCAGTTCGCCGGGTCGCTGCTGCGGCTCGCCGAAGGCGGCCAGTGGCAGGGCGAGCCGCTGCGCTTCCTCTCCTGCAACAGCGCCGTCGGCGGTGCCGGCTCCTTCGCGGGCCGCACCATGAAGGCCCTGCACGACCTGCTGGAGGCCCGCCGCGCCGACGCCGCCCGTACCGGACAGGCGCTCGGCGAGAACCTGGCCCGCCTCACCGAACTGACGGCCTACGCGGGCAACGGCTCCGTCCACCTCACCGGCGGGGCCGACCCCCGCGCCGTCGTGGCCCGGTCCGTCGGCTTCAGCGCGGACGGCCGCCCGCTGGTCGACGGCTCCGGCGACTGGCTGCGCCTGCGCGTCGAGAACGACGAGGTCCGCACGACCCCGCTCGGCCAGGAGCTCCTCCGCCCCGAACAGGAACCCGTCCCCCTCGCCACCGACCACGACCCCATCGACCCCGACCGACCCGCCCCGGTGCGGCTGATGGACGGGCAGCCGGATCAGAACGCCGTGCCGCAGGACCAGGCCCAGCCGCTGGTGAAGTGGAGGGCCGAGCGCAAGAGGGTCCGGGAGTTGATCGCGGACGACGAAACGAAGGTCGTCCTGCCGGTGGGCCATCGGGAGCAGCAGCGCCTGGAGAGGGAGGGCGGTGCCCCGGGTCCCGCCGAGCGGATCGCCCCGCTGCTGTACGAATTCGGCACCGGTCCGGAGGCGCTGCAGAGGTTGCAGGACAAGCTCCGGGAGACTCCCGTGGCAGCGCGGTCGGCGAGCGGCAGGGTGGCCACGGTCGTGATCACCCGAGCCGACAAAACGGACGTCCTGCTGCACGTCGAGAGAACGGCGGACTCCGCCCTCAGGTGGCGGCGCCCCGACGACCAACGGGACTGGACGCCGGTCGACGGAGAGCTGACCGGCGCCCACGTCCGGGCGGTCACCGAGGGAGACCACATATCGGCGGACCAGCTGATGAGCAAGCTCGACCACCGGAAGACGTACGTGATCCGGGCGGAGAACTCCGGCGACATGTACCACGTCCGCGCGGCGATGGTGGCGAACCCGGACCACAACCTCCTGATCTGGAACGTCGGCAAGGACACGGCGGAGCAGGCCGAGGGGATGCTCAACCTCCACGACGACATGCTCAAGGGCCGCCGGGTCTTCTACACGACGGCGATGGAACTGCCGAGGGTGCCGGTCGCGCATGAGCGGACGGTTGACTTCGGCCGCAGCGAGACCCAGGCATCGGACGACGTAGCCGCCCGTTTCACCCCGGATCAGAGGCGGTTCGTGAGCCTGCGGCAAGGCTTGAGCAGGTTCGTGAAGGAGTGGAACAAGACGGGGAAACGGCCGTCGGAGCAGCTTGAGGCCTTCTTCCCGGATGCGGGGCACCTCGAAGCCGTCGGGCGCATCCCGACAAAGGAAGGGATCCAGGACCTGGTCGGCGCCCTCGGCAGCTACGCCAAGGACCGGGACGCGCTGCAGCTTCTGCGTGGCAGCGAACTGGGCTACCTGGTACGGGAGTCGGTCGAACCGTTCTTCGACGACTTCGGGCGCTACTCCGACGAGGAGGCCCAGGCCTTCTACGCGGACCTGACGGCCAAGGGCCGCGGCGGTCTCCTGGACAACCAGAAGTACGTCATCGTCACTTACCGGGGCAGCGGCCACAGCGGGCGGGCCGGTGCCAACGCGCCCGCGCTCGACACCGGGGACGAGGGCGTGCGGCAGGTCATCGAGGACGTGAAGCTCGCACTCGGGTCGGGCGTCGAGGTCATCCTGATGGGCGAGAAGCCGAAGGACTGGACCGGACCGAGCCTGAAGGACTACTGGGACTGGCCGTCGGCCGGCAACCGGCGCAAGGAGCTCGCCCTGCTGCGGTACCTCAAGAAGAGGTTCGACATCGTCGGCGCGGTCGGCATGCGCAGCGGGGTCATCGACCAGATGGCGTTCGCCGGCATCGATGTGGTGTCGATCGACATCAGCCCGCACCGCGACGAGGGGGACGGGCTGCCGAAGATCGCGCAGTCCAAGGGCTGGACCCGGGGACTGAGGTTCGAGGATGCCTGCGGGCGCCTCTACGGCCGGGCGTTCCTCACCTATCCGAGGGCGCGGGACACGGAGCTCGGGGGAGGCGAATTCCCCGGCGAGTTCCTCGACGCGGATCGGAAAGTGATCCTCGACGCGGTCAAGTTCTACCTCGGTGGCGCCGCCGGACCGTCGGACATCGCGCATCCGTCCCATCCGCTCAACGGAGCCAACGTGGCCGAGGCACTCCGCCGGATGAATTCCATCGGATCCATGACCGGTCTTGAGCTGGCCGACCGGACGCTGCCGTACCTGAACGAGCTGCACAACCTCCGCAAGGGTCTCGACCCTGCCACGAACGCGCTGGTGAAGGAGGTGCGGGACGCCGCGGTGGCCCGGCAGAAGGATCTCCAGGCGACGGCGCTGCTGCAGTGCCAGGAACTCGAATCGTCGGTGCACCTGTCGGCAGCCCCCGGGATCGCGTGGATGGACGACAACCGGGTGTCGACATTCGACGGGGTTGACCTCACCCTTGTTCCGGACGGAGTGGCCGAGCGGTTCCTGGACGAACTCAACAGGGTACGGAGGAACGGCGTGGCCGAGGTGGTGCTCCCGCCGGTGAACACCGAGGCGCGGCGACTGCTCCTGAACGAGCTGCGCCGCTACTACCAGCGGTGCTGGGCGATCTACAACGAGCGTCCGGGCGCCGCGGACTGACGGCGACGGGCCCCGGCCGGGGTGGTCCGGCCGGGGCCCGCGCGGGTGGTGCGGGGCGGTGGCGGGTCAGCCGCCGAGGCCGCGCAGGGTGTGGTAGACGCCGCAGGCCTGGAGGGCGAGCGGCAGGAGGGACAGGGCGCAGAGGGTGTGGAGGATGTCGGCGGCGCGGCCCCAGTAGGGGAGCAGGCGGCGGCCGGGGACGGTCCAGGCGGCGACGAGGAGGGCGGCGGTGAGGGTCAGCAGGGCGGCGAGCAGGAGCAGCCGGTCGGTGGTGGTGGCTCCGGCGGCGGCGCGGGCGAGCAGGACCAGGACGCCGAGGACGCCGGGCAACAGGACGGCCAGGCGCTGGCGGATGCTGCCGACGGCCCGGCCGTGCAGCAGGAGCAGCAGGCCGAGCGCGCCGGCCTCGGCCGGGCCGGCCCAGCCGTCGGCGAACGGCAGGACGGCCAGGCAGCCGGCGCAGACCGCGCCGATCGCGGTGAGCAGGGCCATCAGGTAGTCGTCGGCGACCAGGGCGCGGGGCAGCACGGCGGAGGCCGGGACGGGGTCGATGTTCTCCTGCAGCTCCTCCGCGGTGCGCGGCAGCATCGGCAGTCGCAGCCCGGACAGCCGGAAGGCCAGGGAGGGCACGAACGCGCCGACCAGGACGGCCGCCACCGCGACGACCGCGACCAGCTGGGCGAGCGTCAGCCCGGCGAGCACCAGCACCCCGGACAGCACCCCGAGCAGCGCCACCAGCGCGATCCCGAGGAAGAGCGGCGCCGCCGCGCCGACGGCGGCCAGGGCCAGCACCGCGGCCCCGGCTCCGGCGGCGGAGGCCGCGAGGATCCGGGCGCCGAGCAGGTCGCCGCCGCCCGGCCCGGTGGGCAGCAGCAGTGCGGCGAGCGCCAGGTACGGGACGGCGGCGGCGCCGAGCGCGGCGCCCGCGCCCGCGTCGGCCATCGCCCGGGAGGCGCTGGCCGCGCCGAGCAGCAGCAGGACGGCGACCGCCGCGGCGGCGGTCTCGCGCGGTGCGGCCGGGCCGGGCAGGGCGAGCAGCACCCAGCCGGCCGCCAGCGCGGCGAGGGCCAGGGCGACGGCGAGGATCCGGGTGAGGGCGGGGCGCCAGGTGTCGCCGCGCTCGTTCATGCCGGTGGCGACGCCGTCCACCAGGTCGTCGAAGTGCACGACCGGCAGGGCCTCGTGCCGGGCCCGCAGGTGGAGCGCGTCGCCGTCGTGCAGGCCGAGGGCCTCGGGGGTGAGCTCCTCGTCCAGGGGTTCCTCGCCGAGCCGCTGGAGCACCCAGCCGCCGTGTTCCAGGCCCTCCTCGGCGAGTTCGGGGCCGGCGTGCCCGAGGACGGCGGGCAGCAGGTCGGCCAGGGGGACGTCGGCGGGGACGGCCAGCTCGAAGGCCGTCCCCGGCGCGTGGAACCTCAATCGGCACAGTCCTGCCACGACACTGCTGCTCACGCGTCCTCCGGTTCGGTCGGGTCGGTCCGTTTCTCCGCCCGGATGAACGGCCTGCCTGGCGTGCCGCGTTCAACCGGGCCGCCGTCGGACGCGGTGGCCCGCCGGGACCGTCCGGCCGGATGCGGCCCGCCGCTGAACCCCGGGCACCGCGCCGTCCGTCTCCCAGAGGGAACGGCCATGGCGGGAAGGGACCCCTGAGTGAGCGTGGAGCTGATCAACCGGACGCCCCGGCGTCCGGGGCCCGAGATGCCGGACGGCGAGATCCAGCTCCAGGAGCCGCCGGGCCTGCCCGAGAAGCAGAGCGGCATGGCCAGCCTGATCAGCATGGCCCCGATGGCGCTCGGCTCGCTGTCGATGGTGTTCATGTTCCTGCACCCCGGCGGGGCCGGTGGCGGCGGCGGGATGCTCAGCTACGTCGCGATGGGCATGATGGCGCTGTCCGCGGTCGGCATGCTGGTGACCCAGCTGATCCGCGGCTCCAGCGACCGCAAGCAGCAGCTGCGCGGCGAGCGCCGCGACTACCTGCGCTACCTCTCCCAGATGCGCCGCCAGGTGCGTCGCTCGATCGACGCCCAGCGCCGGGCGCTGGCCTGGCGGCACCCGGATCCGGCCGAGCTGGGTTCGCTGGTCGGCACGAGCCGGCTGTGGGAGCGGCGGGCCGCGCACCCCGACTTCAGCGACGTCCGGATCGGGCTCGGCGCCCAGCGCCTGGCCACCCCGCTCGCGCCGCTGGCCACCAAGCCGGTGGAGGACCTGGAGCCGCTCTGCGCCCACGCGCTGCGCCGCTTCATCCACGCCTACGGCACGCTCGCGGACCAGCCGATGGCGATCCACCTGCGGGGCTTCGCCCACCTGCTGCTGCGCTCCGACGACCCGGAGGCGGCCCGCGCGATGGTGCGGGCGGTGCTCGCCCAGCTCGCCGTGGTGCACGGCCCGGACGAGCTGCGGATCGCCGTCGTCACCGACAACGAGCGGCGGGCCGCCTGGGAGTGGGCCAAGTGGCTGCCGCACGCCCTGCACCCGACCGACACGGACGGCGCCGGCCCGGTCCGGCTGGTCGCCGGGAGCCTCGGCGAGGTCGAGCAGCTGCTCGGGGAGGAGTTCACCGGCCGCCCCGGCTACGAGCCGGACACCGTGCCGGACCGGGACGAGCCGTTCACCGTTCTGGTCCTGGACGGGCCCGGCGCGCACAGCGGCAGCCGCGCCGCGTTGACCGGCTACCGCAACGCCGTCCTGATCGACCTCTCCGACTCCCTGGAGTGGCGCCCGGCCCGCACCACGCTGCGGCTGCGGATCGAGGAGGGCCGGCTCGCCATGGTCGGTGCCGACCGCAACCGGAAGGACGTCGTCACCGAGCTCGGCCGGCCCGACGCGCTCGGCGTGGCGGCGACGACCCGGCTGGCCGCCCGGCTGGCCCGCTTCCGGATCGCCGACGGCGTGGACGCCGCCGAGCCGCTGGCCACCGACTTCGACCTCACGGCCCTGCTCGGCATCCCCGACCTGCACGCCCACGACGTCGAGGCGCTCTGGGGCCAGCGCGGCATCCCGCAGCGGCTGCGCGTGCCGCTCGGCCTCGGCCCGGACGGCCGGCCCGTCGACCTGGACCTCAAGGAGTCCGCGCAGGGCGGCATGGGCCCGCACGGCATGCTGATCGGGGCGACCGGCTCCGGCAAGTCCGAGCTGCTGCGCACCCTGGTGCTGGCGCTCGCCGTCACCCACTCCTCCGAGGTGCTCAACTTCGTCCTGGTCGACTTCAAGGGCGGCGCGACCTTCCTCGGCCTGGACGCCCTGCCGCACACCTCCGCGGTGATCACCAACCTGGCCGACGAGGCCTCCATGGTCGACCGGATGCGCGACGCCCTGCACGGCGAACTCGTCCGCCGCCAGGAGGTGCTGCGCGAGGCCGGCTACGCCTCGCTGCTGGACTACGAGACCGCGCGCGCCGCCGGAACCGCGCTGCGCCCGCTGCCGACGCTGTTCGTCGTGGTCGACGAGTTCTCCGAACTGCTGTCCGCGCACCGGGACTTCATGGATCTGTTCGTGATGATCGGCCGACTCGGCCGCTCGCTCGGCGTGCACCTGCTGCTGGCCTCGCAGCGACTCGACGAGGGCCGGATGAGCGCACTGGAGTCCCACCTGTCGTACCGGATCGGCCTGCGCACCTTCTCCGCGATGGAGAGCCGCGGCGTGCTGGGTGTCCCGGACGCCTACCAGCTGCCCTCGCAGCCCGGCAACGGCTTCCTGCGCAGCGACATCTCCACCCTCACCCGCTTCAAGGCCGCCTACGTCTCCGGCCCGTACCGCCCCAAGCGCCGCGCCGCCCAGCAGGCCGCCATCGCCGGGCAGGTCGTCGCGTACGGCACCGACTACGTGATGCCCCGGCAGCGGCCGGCGGCGGAGGCCGAGCCGGTGGAGGAGCAGGCCTCGGCCGGCTCGCTGCTGGAGGTCGCGGCCGGCCGGCTGCGCGACGCCGGGCCGCCCGCGCACCGGGTCTGGCTGCCGCCGCTGGACGTGCCGCCCACTCTCGACGAGCTGCTGCCGCCGCTGGTCCCGCACCCCGAGCGCGGCCTCACCACCGAGGACGACTCGAGCCGCGGCGCCCTCACGCTGGCCGTCGGCGTGGTCGACCGCCCCTTCCACCAGCTGCGCGACCTGCTCACCGCGGACCTCTCCGGCGCCGGCGGCCACATCGGTGTCGCCGGTGCCCCGCAGAGCGGCAAGAGCTCCCTGCTGCGCACCCTGATCACCGGCCTGGCGCTCACCCACACCCCGCGCGAAGTCCAGTTCTACTGCCTGGACTTCGGCGGCGGCACGCTGTCCGCGCTGCGCGGCCTGCCGCACGTCGGCGGGGTCACCGGCCGGCACGACGGCGAGCGGGTGCTGCGCACGGTGGCCGAGGTCAACGGGATCATCACCCGCCGGGAGCAGTACTTCGCCGAGCTGGGCATCGACTCCATCACGTCCTTCCGCCGCCGCCGGGCCGCGGGCGAGCTGCCCGACGAGGCGCACGGCGACGTCTTCCTGGTGATCGACGGCTGGAACACCCTGCGCCAGGAGTTCAACGACCTGGTCCAGCCGCTCACCCTGATGTCTCAGCGCGGCCTCAACTACGGCGTCCACCTGGTCATCGGCACCACCCGCTGGGGCGAGATCACCAGCGGACTGCGCGACCAGCTGCAGACCCGCTTCGAGCTGCGCCTCGGCGACTCCGTCGACTCCGTGATCAACATGAGGGCCGCCGCCAAGGTGCCCAAGCTGCCCGGCCGGGGCCTCACCGAGGAGCAGCTGCACTTCCTGACCGCGCTGCCCCGGATCGACGGATCCGGACGGGTCGACGACCTCGGCGAGGGCGTCGCCGACCTCGTCGACGCGGTCGCCGCGCACTGGACCGGGCCGCGCGCCCCCGAGGTCCGGATGCTCCCGCTCACCCTGGACGCGGCCCGGCTGCCCGCCCCCGAGGGCCGGCTGCGGGTGCCGATCGGCCTGGAGGACACCGAGGTCTCGCCGCTGTGGCACGACTTCGAGGAGAACCCGCACCTGCTGGTGGTCGGCGACAGCGAGGCCGGCAAGACCAACCTGCTGCGCCTGATGATCAAGGCGATCACCACCGCCTACACCCCGGCCGAGGCGCGGATCATGCTCGTCGACTACCGGCGAGGCCTGTACGACGCGGTGCCGGAGGACTACCGGCTCGGCTACGCGGTGGCCGTCGACAAGCTCCGCCAGATCGTGGACGGCGCGTCCCGGGCGATGAAGAACCGCATCCCGCCCGCCGACATCACCCCTGCCCGGCTCCGGCTGCGCGACTGGTGGACCGGCCCCGAACTCTTCGTCCTGGTCGACGACTACGACCTGGTCGGCTCCAGCACCGGCAACCACCCCTTCGCCGCCCTGCTGGACGACCTCTCCCAGGGCGCCGAGATCGGCCTCCACCTGGTCGTCGCCCGCGGCGCCAACGGCATCGGCCGGGCGATGAGCGACCCGCTGATCCGCAAGCTCCAGGAGGTCAACTCGCCGACCCTGCTGATGTCCTGCCCGCCCTCCGAGGGCTACCTGTTCGGCAACCTCAAGCCCCGCCCGTACCCGGCCGGCCGCGGTCTGTACATCACCCGGCGGCGGACGGTCCAGGTGCAGACCGGGCAGCTGGCGGAGGAGGAGTGATGGGCGCCGCACAGACCCCGGGCGTGTTCGGCGCCCCGACGCTGCGGGCACTCGGCCCGCACTACGTGATCGCCCCGCCCGGCGCGGAGGCGGACGGACTGGCCGAGGCACTGGCACCCGTACGGGCCGAACCGCGGGCGCTGCTGCTGCTCGCCGCCGCCGCCGACGCCGCGCCCGTGCTGCTCGGCTCGCTGGACGAGCTCGCCCGGGCCGCGCGCGAACGCGACGCCGACGTGCTGGTGCTGGCC